>JALWFY010000001.1 GCA_027013815.1 Desulfohalobiaceae bacterium
AAAAATATAATTTGTAGCACAGTGAAATAACTGAGAACAGTCTCAAAAACAAAATTTTGTCATACTTAATGTGGGAAATTTATGTTAACTGAATTTGAAAAATATCTCTCAAATCTGGGACGGATCAGATCTAAGACTATCCCTTATTATTTAAAATGGGTGGCAGACTTTTATACCTTTATAGGCAAAACAACAGGAGAACCATTTCGCAATCCTGAAAAAAATCAGTTTCTGGCTTATTTAGCACAAGATCATGAAGATTGGCAAGTAAACCAGGCCAATTATGCCCTGAAACTATTTGATTATTTTCTCGATTCTAAAAATAAACCCTTGGCAGCTTCAAAATCTTTCCAAGCTTGGGAGTTATTAAGAGACAATCTTATCAAAACTCTTCGTTTGCGTCACCGATCTTACAATACAGAAAAAACCTATCTCACCTGGTTAAAACATTTTCAAAGCTGGAGTGTTTTTGCCTGATGCCCTTAAAAGAAATATCCCAATGCTAGTAAAGAATGGGGGTGGTTTTGGGTAGTTCCAGCAAAAAACCTGGCAGTTGATCCTTGTACCAAGACAATCCGCAGGCACCACATTCACTGGAACTTTACAGCGTGTTTTTAAAAATGCTATTCAAGAATCTAGGATTACCAAACAGGCTACTATTCATTCACTTAGGCATAGCTTTGCCACCCATTTACTTGAATCTGGATATGATATTCGAACTGTTCAAGAACTCCTGGGACACAAACACGTCCAAACCACAATGATTTATACCCATGTGGCAAAAAAGGACATACTTGGGGTTAAAAGTCCATTAGATAGATGAAAATCTTGTATTGTAATTATACAAAACCTTTGGAAGGAGTAAAGGATGCCTTATATTCCGAAAAAAAGGAGAAAAGCCTTTGATCCTTTTTTGGAAAAAATCGCTAGAGAAATAGAAAAACCAAGGGGAGCTCAATTATTGTATTTATAAATTGAGTTGTCTTTTGATAGAGAAGATTGGTGAGAGTTATCAACACTTAAGTCTTTGTTCTAGTGCTATGGAACACGCTAAAATGGAGTGGTACAGGAGGCGATTGGCCCAATATAAGGACAAAAAGATCAAAGCAGGAGAGAGCATACTCTTTGAGAGGAGCTCTTGTCTGTCTATCCCTGATTTTAATACTGTTTTCCATATATTATTTAACAATTTTTTTAAGGTATGTAAATTTTCATTTAAAAATGGTTCATAATTAGTAGGAATTATTCCCCATACAATAGTCCCACCCCTTTCAATAAAGATTTTAATGGACCTTCCATATAAGGAAATAACCTTTTGATTAGTGTAAATATCAATTGATACAATATCCATATCAAACCCAAATAAAAAATCCCAATTAGGATTTCCGCATACATGGATCATAAATTAGTTGCATATTTTGGATTATAACTATAAATTGTAACTATAATCTCAAAAATGAGAGTCCTTTTATATACCTTTTACGTTTTAGGATTTTTCCCATGAAAAATATCTTACTAATTATAATTGCTGAAATTATATTTGTCCAATCAATCTATATAAAGGAGGCAAGGGGTTCCTGGTGGGATACAGGAATCAATGTAATCAAAAACATAAAAACAGAAAAAACACCATCTCAAAGTATAGGATACAAGGAATTAACAAAGGCATTTAAACAAGCTCTTACCAT
Source organism: Desulfohalobiaceae bacterium (assembly GCA_027013815.1). Classification (GTDB taxonomy): domain Bacteria; phylum Desulfobacterota; class Desulfovibrionia; order Desulfovibrionales; family Desulfothermaceae; genus Desulfothermus. The sequence continues at coordinate 1,689 of JALWFY010000001.1, forward strand.
TGGAACAGACAAAGTAGTCCAAAAATTGGGCTCACCCAATGGATTTAACTCTGATCCAATTATCCATATACCCCTTCCTAACCAACTGAGGGGGTTAAAAAACATGTTTTCTAGTGCACAAATGGCTAGGCCCTTTGATACTCTTGAATTGAAATTAAATCAGGCAGCAGAGGTGGCTACTCCAAAGGCAAAAAAACTATTTCTCCAGGCAATCAAGGAAATGACCTTTGAAGACATAAAAAAAATTTA
>JALWFY010000002.1 GCA_027013815.1 Desulfohalobiaceae bacterium
GAGTAGGACAGTGCAATGTCTTTAAAGGAGATAGCACCGATTTACTTTTAGAAAAACTCTTTAAAGATGGAGCAATTATCACATTTCATAAATTTTATGGTCACTACACAAGTAACCAAGAGTTTAAAGAGCTAATAGATAGTAAAAAGATAAAACTGATTGTAGATGAAGCCCATGAGTTAGGCTTAACCCCCTCAAAAGAGTTTCAACTTATCTACAATTTAGATGCTATCTTTTTAAGTGGAACGCTAGGTAAATTTTTTAGAAGAGATTTACAAAGATACAAATACAAACCCCAAAAACCCGATATTATCTACTACACAACAAATGGGAAACTACCAAACCATTATCGCTCCATTGTATTTATAGATAACGCAAAAGCACTAAAAGCAAACTATCCCAATAACGCTGTGGTAGGAAAACAGCATGATTTTAAAAGTGTAGATATTCACACCACAACAAAAAAAACTGTTTTTACAACCAGTGCATTAAGAGAAGGAATATCGGTTAAAAACAGCAATTTTAACGCCTGTATGGTTTACGCAAAAGAGTGCAGACTCTGGAACACAAAACAGACTCTTCAAGCTCTCTATAGAGTAAGAAACGACGATACAATTAAAATAGTATCTGCCCCACCAAAACCCCAATACACAAAAAATATAGATTATGAGTGGTGGGAAAATTTTATAAACAACCAAACCCAAGACCAAATAACCAATACAATTATGGGAGAACACTACTCAAAAATCATGAAAATTACGCATAAAATAAACAAGTATGAAAAAGCAGATGAGTATAGCATCGTGTGCTACCTAAGCCATCTAACACGAAACAACTATGATGAAGATTTCTTTAAATTTGTAGAGTACAAAGAAGATTTTGAACCCTTGGAAATTAATACAAAAGTAGAAAAAGTAAACAGCTCAAAAGAGGATGAAAAGTTTTTTGACCATGTTTTTGAAAACGGAAAAACATGGAGAATTCCACAAAACAAAAGAAGAGCATTCAAGAGATGGCTAGAGCATGAAAATAGTGGACTTATAGCTAAATTAGAGAAGTTAGATACCTCTAAAAACCTAAACGAAATTTATCTAAAAAGTAATGTAGCCAAAACCATAAAAGCCAAATACAACAAAATGTATAAACATAAAGGTAAAAGATACACCATAAAAATGTTCTACAATCTCTTAAGAAGTTTAGTTCAATTAGAGATGATTAATGACAAAACAGGAAAAATTATAAAAAGAGTAGGCTCAAAAACAGATTTGAAAGGCATATCTATAAGAGTGATAAATAGATGTGCAATTATTGGGGTTAGAGTTGTTAAAGAGGTTGTAAAACATGTTCAAAAGTGGCTGGATAGATTTGAAGAGGTTAGAAAGGGTGTAGTAGACCGAAATATAAGGGTTTCTAATAATTTGAAAGTGGATATTAAAGGGGGTAATTATTATACTATTTTGTGGCTTGATTTTTTCCATCGCTCCTGTGCAATGCCAAAGAAATAAGAATTTTTGGAAATGGTGCTTTAGCTTCATCTAATGGCTAAAACCCAATGCCATTGAATTAAGGAATAAACGCTCAAAATCCGTAGGTTCGATTTTATTGAACAGACTGTTTTACGGGCTTTGATTTTTTGTTCGATGAAATCGAATCTACAGGATTTGGGCTTAATTCAATGCTATTGTTGTTTCTGCGTGGGAGATTAAAATTTCTACTCCACTCTAATCCTAACCCCCCTAGAGTGACTCCTAAACTCAGGAGCATACATGCTCTCCATTGTGGTAATGCCATTTGAGAAATCTCCTCGGTGGGTTACTACAAGTGGGTACTCAAAAACGTAAGTTCCTCTTCTAAGAGAGTCCATAAATAAGTAGGTTGCACTATCTTTGGTGCTTTGGTAGTAGCCTAAACCATCTTGATATTTGTATTGACTAA
>JALWFY010000003.1 GCA_027013815.1 Desulfohalobiaceae bacterium
GTAAACTCGTATCCCAAATTTTTGAGAATGCCTTTTATCCTCTCACTGTCGTTAACGTTCATCTGACAGCCAAAGGTTTTTATAAAAACTTTCTTGGTTTTCTTTATTTCATTCCCCTGAGGGGTCTTTTTTTCCAAGACTTTACCCATTGCAGAATAAAACATTAATTCCTCTGAAAGTTCCTTTTTATATCCTTGTTCAGAAAAGGTTTAAAATGTCAAGAAAAATGACAACATGTGCCATAATGCAACCTACCTACAACCCTTGGTTGGGATATTTCGACCTTATAGACCGAGTAGATACTTTTGTTTTCCTGGACAACGTCCAAGTTGTAAAAAGAAGTTGGCAAGTTAGAAATAGAATAAAAACTCCAAAAGGAGAACTATTTTTAACCATTCCTATAATAAGACCTAAGGGTCAAAGTACCAAACTAAATGAGGCTCTTATTGATGACACTCAACATTGGAGAAGAAAACATATAAAAACTATTGAGTTTTACTATAAAAATGCAAAATACTTTGATGAAGTATTCCCTTTTATTAAAGGTCTTATAGAATTCCCTACCACTATTTTATCGGAATTCAACATAAATTTTATAACTACTATTTCCAAAAAGATTGGAATAACTACAAAATTTATTAAAGCCTCATCATTGGAACCCTTAGAAGGAAAAAAGGATGTCTTATTAGCTAATATATGCAAGAAAATTAATTGTTCAAAATATATTTCTCCTCAAGGCTCTGCAAATTATTTAGAAGCCCATACCCCGGGAGGGGCAATAGTTAGTAGTGGTATAGACCTTTATTACCACAATTATGAACACCCTATTTATAATCAACTTTACCCGCCTTTTATCCCCTATATGGGAATTATCGACCTCTTATTTAATGAAGGATTTGAAAAGGCTTTAGAAATTATAAAAACAGGAAGACGCCCCGAAATTCATTATACAGAATACAGGAAAATTATTGGAAAATAATATTTATGTATCAACTAAAACATTGGAAAGGATTAAAGTTTCCCGATATTTATATCGTTCGCTTTTTCTTTAAATATGTTTTAAAGCAAAATTTAGATGTAAAACGAGTTTTAGAATTAGGATGTGGTAGCGGTAATAATTTATACCTTTTTAATATTTATGACTTTGAGGTTCAAGGCATAGATATATCTGAGGAAAATATTAAAAATGCAATATTTAATTTTTCAAAAGTTCTAAAAGCCTCTCCCCAAACCTATCATTTTTTACAACACGATATTACAAAACTTGACTTTTTACAAAAGGTAAAAACACCCAATGATATACTTCTTTTGCCAAATATCGTTTACTATTTATCCAAAAAAGATTTTGAAAAAATTTTAAGAAATATAAACAAAATACTAACTTCCAATGGTTTATTTTTTATAAGATTCCGCTCTCCAAGAGATGGAAGAAATTTATGCAGAGAATCTTTAAACGGAGTACAGATACTAAAAACTTCCAAAACGGGTGAATTCAACACTATACAAACCTTCTATGAGGAATTTGAAATGGTAGAACTTTTAAAGAAATATCTAAATATAAGTGATTTTAAAGTTTTTCACGTTTATGAAGAGGTAGAAACCTTGAATGGAAAGGTCTTCAATTCAGATATTGTTATTTGGGGAAAGTATAACCTGTAATAAATATACTAATGGATTTAAAAAGAGTTGCTACTACAATAAAAGAATTTAAAAACTATACAATTTTTGCCCTCTCGGGAGCCGGTCTTTCCGCCGCCAGCGGTATACCCACCTTTAGGGGAAAGGACGGGCTTTGGAACAAATACGACCCGAGGGAGCTGGCGACTTTTGAAGCTTTCGAGGAAGACCCCCTAAAGGTGTGGAAGTGGTATCTGTGGAGAATGCGCCTTATAGCGAAAGCCAAGCCAAACCCCGCCCATT
>JALWFY010000004.1 GCA_027013815.1 Desulfohalobiaceae bacterium
GGGAACACAAGGTGCCTGAAATAGCTGAAATGGCCAAACTCTTGCCAAGACCTAATGTATAAATACTCCACTCTCACTAAATAAAAATATATATCAAGGCCCCAAAAAGGTGAAGACAGGTATAATTCCCAGAAAAGACCTGCCTTCACCTTTTCTCTTTATAATGAGACTAAAAGGAGCATATAAAATGAACCATAAAGACCTTATGGAGCTTGAACAAGAGGTATTATTCGATACATATTCAAGATATCCCATAGCCGTAAAAAAGGGGAAAGGGACCAAACTCTATGATTTTGATGGAAAAGAATATACTGATCTACTTGCAGGGATAGCTGTATGTAATCTAGGACATTGCCATCCAGAGATTACTGAGGCCATATGCGACCAGGCAAAATCCCTAGTACACGTGAGCAATCTTTTTTATACAAAGGAACAGCTAGAGTTTGGATGGGCCCTTTTATCTACTGGGGACTTTCAAAAGGTATTTTTTTGTAATTCTGGTGCTGAGGCAAATGAAGCGGCCATTAAACTTGCTAGGAGATATATGCAAAAGGTAAAAGGAGAATTTAGATATGAAATAATTACTTTGGAGGGTTCATTCCATGGTAGGACCCTTGCTACCTTGACTGCAACAGGCCAGGACAAGGTAAAAGAGGGATTTTTTCCATTGCCCCATGGATTTGTCCATGCAAAAATAAATAATTTAGAAGATATAAAGAGAAAAATCTCTGACAAAACTGCTGCTGTCATGATAGAAGTTATCCAAGGCGAAGGGGGAATTAAACCCCTTGACAGGGATTATGTGAAGGGTATTTATGAAATTTGCCAAAAACATGACATCCTTTTAATTATAGATGAAATTCAAACAGGTATGGGCAGGACAGGAAAGATGTGGGCATATGAACACTACGATATACACCCAGACATAATTACTTGTGCCAAGGCAATAGCCAACGGTCTTCCCATGGGAGCAATGATGTCCACTAAAAAAGTAGCCCAAGGATTTGGTCCTGGTAGCCATGCCACTACCTTCGGGGGAGGTCCTATCTTAAGTAGGGTTGGAACAAAGGTAATAGAGATAATAAAAAGAGATAAATTAATTAATAGGGCTGAAGAATTAGGTAACTATCTTTTACGTATTTTGAATGACTTAAAAAAAAGGCTCCCTGGATTAATTAATGAAGTCAGGGGCAAAGGACTTATGATTGGTATTGAATTAAATGATAAGATAGATGCTAACAGGGTGTTTAAGGAATTAATTTCTCGAGGTTATATTTTAAATCTAACCCAAGGAAATGTATTAAGACTCCTTCCCCCACTTATCATATCAAAGGAAGAGTTAGATAACTTTTCAAATACATTAGAAATTATTCTAAAAGAAGTGGACAAATGAACCACAACTATTTTTTGATAAAGATAAAAATCTTCAATGAAGAAATAAAGAGATTTTCTCTTTATCTAAACGATAATATTTCATGGGGATGGGAAGAGTGTGGGGATCAGACCTTTAAAATATATTTTTCATCAAAAACAGAACAAGAGAATTTTCTAAGAAAAATATTAGGGGAATTTAATGTTATAGATATTCAAGTAAAAGAGGTTGAGGGTTCTAACTGGGCCAGGGAATGGAAAAAATATTTCACTCCTATAACCATTGGCAAATTTCATGTTGTCCCCTCCTGGTTTAAAGATATAAAGGGGACTGATAGAGATATACCAATATTTATTTATCCTGAAATGGCCTTTGGTACTGGACATCATCCAACAACTAAGCTCTGTCTTTTGGCCATTCAAAGGTTGTATAATGAAGGGGTAATATCTAAAAAAACAAGCTTCTTAGATGTTGGGACTGGGTCTGGTATCCTCGGAATAGGGGCATCTCTTATGGGAATGAGGGGCATTGGGCTTGATGTGGACCCAGTAATATTGAGAAATTGCAAAAAAAATATATCACTAAATAAAGTAGGTGATAGATTTTTTCCTTTTATTGGCACTATTTCAAATATAAAAGACAATGTCTCTTTTGATTTGATTATGGCCAATATCCTATTAGAGCCCCTAATTGTGTTAAAAAGAGAAATATATCACCATTTAAAACCAAGTGGTTTTTTGATTGTATCTGGGATATTAACTAACCAAGAGTCAGTACTAATAAATTCTTATAGAGACCTTTTTTTTCAACCTCTAGGCATATTAAGAGAGGGTGAATGGTCTGCTATAATCTGGAAAAAGGCCTAAGCATATGACACGTGCACAAAATACTCTACTAAATATTTATAATACAATGTTTAAGGCCCTTGGGCCAAGCCATTGGTGGCCAGGGGAGAGTTTATTTGAGATCTGTGTAGGTGCAATACTTACTCAAAACACAAACTGGAATAATGTGGAAAAGGCCATCTTAAACCTTAAAGACCATGACCTGCTTGTCCCTAGAAAGCTTATGTGGTTAACAGACCAAGAATTGGCAGATCTAATAAGACCAGCAGGATATTTTAGGATCAAGGCGGGCAGGTTAAAAAATTTCCTATTGTTTTTAAAAAAAGAAGTTGACTTTAACATAGACAAATTAAAGGAGTATCCCCTTAGGACCCTTAGAGAAAAATTGCTCTCAGTAAAGGGGATCGGTCCAGAAACTGCTGATTCCATGCTACTGTATGGATTTGAGAAAAAAATATTCGTTGTGGATGCCTATACAGCACGCATATTTAACAGACACTTCCTTATACAAGAAGATATAACATATGATGATCTACAAGAATTCTGCATGGAAAATCTAGCAAGTGATATTGAACTATATAAGGAATTCCATGCCCTGATAGTGAGGACAGGGAAGACATGGTGTAAGAAAAAAAATCCCTTGTGCAGAGATTGTCCATTGTATTCGATTATGGAAAATAAATAATAATCCAACAAGAAATCGTTTTTTAAATCACTAGATAAAGATATGTTTACATATGTATAGTAAAAAAATAATTATTTTTTTATGTATTCTTGTCTTTATATGTGTGCCTTTTAAGGTCTATTCCTATCCAAATAAACATGATATAGAAATAAAAAAAAAGGAAATAATTTTAAAGAAAAAGGAGCTAGAAAAATTAAAGCAAAAGCAAAAAAAATTATATCTAAATATAGTAGAGATTGAGAAAAGGATAAATACAATAAATGAAAATATAGACAACAAAAAAATAGAACTTTTAAAATTAAAGTCTCAAAAAGACAACTTAGAATCACAAATAAAAAAAATAAAACAAGAGATCAAACAAAGATCTCTAACTATAAATCAAATTTTAAATTTACTATGGAAAATATATCTCAGGAAAAATTTTATATATGATGCAAAGGACATCCTTACCATCAACTTAAAATATATTTGGTTAAAGGCCATTTATAAACAATACAATGAAGAATTAAAAAGCGTCCATCTCAAGCAACAAGAACTTATAAAAAAGGCATTGGAATTAAATTTATTAGAGCAAAGAATAAGGACTGGAATTGAGAACATAGAATCAAAAAAGGACGAACTATTAAAAAATAAAATCGTCCTTTTTCACAACCTACAGAAGGTGAGGGCCATATCAGAAATAAAGGAAAAACAGTTAGAACAAATAATTGATACAGTTGAAAAAATAAAATATAATTTAAAGATATTATCTACTAGGGATATATCCAAGGCAAAGGGTTATCTACTCTGGCCTATAAAAGGAGGCTACAGGCCAATTAGACAAAAAAAAGGAATCGTGATCCCAGGTGATAAGGGAACTCCTGTAGTTGCATCGTTCTGGGGTAAGGTGGTTTATGTGGGGAAATTAAGAGGGTTTGGGGACGTAGTAGTACTATTTCATGGTAAGGGATATTATACCCTATATGCATATTTATCTGAGGGAAAAGTAAGGATAGGCCAAATGGTGGAGAGAGGAGAACCCATTGGAGAAACAGGATATTGCCCACTTATAAGAAAGTACGGACTTTATTTTGAGATTAGAAAAGGGAAATATACACTTAATCCAGGATCCTGGCTAAAAAAATAACAAAAAAACTGTATTAATTACCCTTGAATTTTTCCCTTATTTGCAATAACTCTTGTAAAGGAGATAGGGAGACACTAAATTATTAACAAACTAAAATTCCCAAAACTGCAATCTTTATCCCAACCTTATATGGACAAGTATAGGAAATGAAAAGATGGTATTTATATATATTCAACAAAAAAAATCTGGAGTTGGTTATGAAAGTAAATAAATGGTTACTTATTTTATTCCTTTTATGTTCTGTGGGCATAAGTCCTTCAAGGTCAAGGGCAGACAAACTATATGAACCACTCAAGGAGTTCAGTCAGGTATTGTCTATTGTTGAGAAAAATTATGTTAGAAAAGTAGATAGAAAAGAACTTATCAAAGGGGCAATTGAAGGGATGCTCAGGAACCTAGATCCCCATTCCCTATATCTTGACAAAGACGCATTTAAAGAAATGCAAATAGAGACATCAGGTGAATTTACAGGAATAGGGATCGAAATCACCATTATGAATGGGAGACTCACTGTTGTATCTCCTATTGAGGATACACCTGCATACAAGGCAGGACTCAAATCTGGAGACATTATTTTGCAGATAAATGGAGAGCCAACTGAAGACATTACCCTACTTGAGGCAGTAAAAAAAATCAGGGGTCCTAAAGGGACTAAAGTAAGGCTTACTATACTCCACAAAAATTCCCATACACCAGTGGAAGTCACTATAGTTAGGGCTAAAATTCCAGTTCACAGTGTAAAATCGCATCTCCTTGGCCAAGATTATCTCTATGTAAGGATTACTAATTTCAATTCAAATACCACAAAAGAATTAATAGATGCCATACATAAACACAAGAGTTCCCTAAAGGGAATTGTATTAGACCTTAGAAACAATCCAGGGGGGTTATTAGATCAGGCTGTCTCGGTGGCAGATGTATTCCTCCAAAAAGGACTTATAGTGTATACCAAGGGTAGGGTACCTGAGAGCAAAATGAGTTTTTCAGCACAAAAACAAGATACTGACGTCACCTGTCCCCTTGTTGTATTAATAAATGCAGGGACTGCATCTGCATCAGAGATCGTGGCAGGGGCCCTGCAAGATCAACATAGGGCACTTTTAGTGGGAGAAAGGAGTTTTGGCAAAGGATCTGTACAAACCATAATTCCACTTTACGATGGTTCAGCCATCAAACTCACTACAGCCAAGTATTATACTCCATCAGGTAGATCTATTCAGGCCAGAGGGATAACTCCTGACATAGTTGTCCCATTTATGGTCCCAAGCAAAGACAAAAAGAAACAGATAATTGAAAAACTAATGAACATAAGGGAAAAAGATTTAGAAAAACACCTAAAGGCCCAGGGCAATACAAAGAAAAAGAAAACCGAGGTCCTAGATAAAAAGGCAAAAGAGATGTTGGCAAAGGACAATCAACTTAGATTGGCATATGAATTGGTCAAGATACTTCCAAGGATAAAAAAACTTCAAGTAAACTAATTAAATGGGTAAGAGACCTTCAAAAAAAACAAAAAAAAAGACAAACACAAAAAAAGGGAGCCCAGGCAGAGTCCTGGGTTTTCTTTTTATATTTTTAATCACTTTTATAGTACTTATTTTTGTGCTCAAACTCCCTCCTTATCATAAAAAAAATAAGATCCACCATGAGTTAGGCTCATATAAACAGCACCTTAAATTTGAAGAAAAACTCGCTACCCCATTTGAAGAAAAGATAAAAACAGCAGACCTAGCCATCTTACAAGCAGTTATAAAATCAGGATTAAGTCAAAACAGACTGTCACATGTAGATCTAAAAAAAGAAATGATAAATCAAAAGTCATTTTTTTTCCAATACCTTCAACTCACTGGACAGAAAGAAAAAATTACTATTTTTAAAAATTATCTCAAAAAATATATCTATAATTGGATAAAAAATAGTGAACTCCAACTTGACCCCACGAAAATTACCATACTGATAAACAATATCCCAACGCACATAATATTTTTGACCCAAGAAATCCCACTCAAGGCCAAGTCACAAAAAAAAGGACATATAGTTTTGATTATAGACGACATTGGAAGGGATTTATACAAGGCCCAAGAACTTATAGACCTTTTTGGCCCTAAAATTAATCTATCTATACTCCCCTACACCCCACATGCCAAGGAAATAGACAACTTATGTAAAAAACTCAACATACCTACAATGCTACATATGCCAATGGAACCTCTAAGTTATCCTGAAACCAACCCTGGTCCTGGGGCACTACTTACCACCATGGACAACAATGAGCTAAAGAATACCACATTACGTGCCCTAAATACCATTAAATATATCGTAGCTGTTAACAACCATATGGGATCTAAATTTACTGAAGATATAAGGGGAATGACTATATTTTTAACACAACTAAAACAACACCACCTGGTCTTTATTGATAGCTGCACCACCCCTAAAAGTGTTGCAACAAAAATTGGTAAAAAACTAGGCATGAAGATTTATAAGCGGGATATTTTTATTGACAATAAAAAAGACATAGATGCCATTTTATATGAGCTAAAAAAAGCAGAAATATATAGTTTAAAAAAAGGATATGTTATTGCAATTGGTCACCCATACAAGGAGACCATAGAGGCCTTAACACTCTGGAAGCATATAAAATCTGCCAATGTATCCCTTACACCTGTAGTGCGTCTGATTTATAATTAATTGGACCAAAAAAAGGGTTGCCACCATCTCTAGCAGCAACCCATAATTTTTTCACAAAGATATTAGTTAGAATAAGCCAGATACCTTGCCAGTCTTTGGATCCACATCTACCCTCATGTACGCAGGTTTGGAACTTGTACCAGGCATGAGGCTAATGGTACCTGCCACTGGACATAAGAACTTGGCACCAGAATAGATCAATACGTCCCTAATTGGAAGTACCCATCCCTTTGGCACACCCTTTAATGTTGGGTCATGGCTCAAGGAGAGGTGTGTCTTTACCATCATGGTCACGAAATCTGCATACTTTGGATCTTCTTCTAACATCTTGGCCTTTTTCTCTGCTTCAGGTGTCCATGTGACCCCATCTGCACCATAAACTTCCTTTGCAATGATCTCAACCCTGTCCCTCAATTTCATGTCTATTGGATACAAGAATTTGAATTCGCTCTCTTCATCACATGCATCAATAACTGCATCTGCGAGCTCTAGGGCCCCATCACCACCATATCTCCAGTGATCAGAAACTGCGCACCTAGCACCAGCCTGTTCTGCGATCTTCTTAACTGCAGCAACTTCTGCATCAGTATCAGTATAGAACTTATTGATACATACAACAGGATTCATACCTGATTTCCTGATCACATTGATCAGGTGCACCATATTTTCACATCCCTTTTCTACCAATTCCACGTTCTCTTTCACATATTCTTCTGGAAGAGGTCTACCAGGAACTACCCTTGGTCCACCACCATGCATCTTAAGTGCCCTAATAGTTACTGTGAGCACAGAGACATGGGGTTTTAGTCCACTCAATCTACATTTCACGTTCCAGAACTTTTCAAATCCTATGTCTGCTGCAAATCCAGACTCAGTTACATGATAATCAAACATCTTAAGGCCAATCCTATCAGCAATAATTGAAGACTGTCCAACAGCAATATTTGCAAAAGGACCAGCATGAACCATACATGGCTGATACTCTGCTGTGCACATAAGGGTTGGATTGATGGTATTTCTCATCCAAGCGCACATGGCATTTCCAACCTGCAAGTCCCCAGTAGTTACAGGCTTACCATCTCTATCAAAAGCCACTGTAATATTATTTAACCGTTCTTTAAGATCAGCCAAATCCCTGGCAATGGCAAGGATGGCCATACATTCAGAACTTACAGATATGCCAAATTTTGACTGCATGGTAAAGCCATCATATCTTCCGCCAATACCAATTATTATATTTCTAAGTGCCTGTGCACAAAAATCCAGCACCCATCCCATCTCAACCCTTGTTGGATCAATATTTAGTGCTGGAATGCCAGATAATTTTTCTATTTTTTCAGGACCATAGTTCCTCTCGTGCTGCATCCTAGCAGTTAAAGCAACCATAGCCAGGTTGTGGGCATTTGTGATATCATTGATATCACCAGTCAGACCAAGGGAGAATTCAGTCATTGGTATAAGAATAGCATTTCCACCACCAGCAGCAGTACCCTTAATGTTCATAGTTGGACCACCAGAAGGTTGACGAAGGGCACCACCAACGTTTTTTCCTCTCTTTCCCAGACCTTCCATCAATCCCACAGAGGTTGTAGTTTTACCCTCTCCTAAAGGGGTCGGGGTAATGGCTGTAACTTCAATGTATTTCCCATCTGGACGATCTTTTAGCCTGTCTATAATCTTTAAAAAGTCCAGCTTACATAATCTTCCCATGGGGATCACTTCATCCTTTTGTAACCCCAACTTTTCACGCCATTCATCAGGGGATGGCATGTTTTCTTCTGCAGCCTCTGAAATCTGCCAGTCCTCCATTTTGGTTGGATCGTATGCCATATTATGATTCTCCTTTTTTAAGGGTTAAACAAAATACCTAACCACCCTTTTCCATATACGTATAAAAATCCTTTGCAACCATTTAGCCCATAACCAATGTTTTTGTCAAAGCCATTTTTATAAAAAATATTTCAAGAAAATGCATAAATTGTCTTTTGTATAAAAATTAATTCTTAATACATCCAATTAAAGTTATGCTTTTTATTTCAAAAACGTGAAAAAAATTTAAGTTTTGTCTAAATCGTAAGTCATAGTGTATAAGGGCGAAGGGCTATTTTTTAATTTTAATTTTGAATTATAAATTCTAAATTTTGAATGAAAAAAGGATTAATCCAAAATCCAAAATTCAACATCCAAAATTATATTAATGGTTTTCGCCTGTTGCCACCTCTCATATTAACATGCAGATTTCGGAACTTTAATTTGTTATTATTTATACGCCTTTACTATTTCTTATTTTGAATTTAACTTAAACAAAAAAAGGAGTTGCTTTTATGGGATCACCCAAACTCCCACTGGGAATGGCAGAATCTATTCTAGAGAGTATATCTGATGGTGTATTTACCACTGATTTAAAGTGGAGGATTACTTATTTTAACAGGTCAGCTGAAAATATTACAAAGGTCCCTAGGAAAGACGCTATTGGGAGGCTCTGCGCTGAAGTATTCAAATCCAATATGTGTGAGACAAATTGTCCATTAAAACAAACCTTAAAGACCAATGAACCCATTATTGGACAAAGTGGATATATTATAAATGCCCTGGGAGAAAAAATACCTATTAGTGTATCCACTGCCGTGCTAAAAGATCATAAAGGCAATATAATTGGCGGTGCTGAGACCTTCAGGGACCTGAGTGAATTAGAAAACCTTAAGACAGAATTAAAGGGCAGATATAGGATAGGAGACCTGGTTAGTAGGTCTAAGACCATGCAACAGATCTTTGAGATATTACCTGCCATCTCAGAAAGCTCATCCACTGTCTTGATTTTAGGAGAAACTGGAACTGGAAAAGAACTCATAGCCCGAACAATCCATGAACTAAGCCCAAGAAAAAAACAACCCTTTATTGCTATAAATTGCTCTGCCCTACCAGAGACCTTATTAGAAGGAGAACTATTTGGATATGAGAAAGGGGCATTTACTGGTGCTGTTAAGAGCAAACCTGGAAAATTTTTCCTTGCAAATAAAGGGACCCTATTTTTAGATGAAATAGGAGATATGCCCCTTACCATACAGGCAAAATTACTCAGGGTCCTTCAAGAAAGGAGTTTTGAACCACTTGGAGCAACAAAGAGCGTCAAAGTAGACGTCCGTATCATATCTGCAACAAATAAAAACCTAATACGATTAGTTGAACAAGAAAAATTTAGAAATGATTTATATTATAGACTTAATGTGATTAGAATAGAATTACCTCCACTTAGGGAAAGAAAAGAGGACATCTCTCTTTTAATAGATCATTTTATAGGATATTTTAACAAATTACATAAAAAAGATATCAAAACCATAAGTAGCGAGGCACTCTCTCTATTAATGGCATATGACTGGCCAGGAAATATTAGGGAATTAGAAAACGTTATTGAAAGGGCATCTATCCTGTGCTTTGATAATGAAATAGATGTAAGACACCTCCCACCAGAAATAATTTCATCTCATCCATTATCCCCACAAAAAATCTATACTGCTAAGATGGCTATGGAGAGGGAAATCATTTTAAATGCCCTTAAGATAAATGGATACAACCCAATTAAAACAGCCAACTACCTTGGGATACACAAAACTACCCTTTATAGAAAATTAAAAAAATTAGAAATACCCTTACCTAAAAAAAGTAGCAAAATTGCTACTAAAAAATAATATAAGTTGCACAAGAGATACTGTCTATCTGTTTGTATTTAAGTATCTATATAAAATTATTAACAATTATTTTTTACTCATCTTTGGCATGGGATATGCTTAAAGATAGTCAAATGAAAAAAATAGGAATAACAATCTGGCAAAACAGGATCGCCCCTTTATTTGACGTAGCAAAAAACATACTTATTTTAAAAGAGGACAAGGGGCAGGTTGTATCTAAGGAGTTATTTTATTTACCTGAAGAGGGTTTTCATGCACGGATAATAAAGATATTGTCATTAAATTTGGACGTGGTGATTTGTGGAGGTATATCAAGACCTTATTTTGAAGTACTCATTTCAAATGGAACAGAAGTAATACCCTTTATAGCAGGAGATGTTGAAGAAATAGAAAGTGCTTTTTTAAATAACATCTTGGGTAGATCAAGATATGCAATGCCCGGTTGTTTTAGACAGAGAAAAAATATACTTAGGAGGTGGATGATGCCTGGTCAAGGAAATGGTAGAGGAATGGGCGGCGGTGGAAGAATGAGGGGCAAACCTGATGGTGTTTGCGTATGCCCAAAATGTGGTTATAAAGAAGAACACCTAAGGGGAGAGCCTTGTTTTGAAAAGACGTGCCCAAAGTGTAATACCCCCCTTCAAAGGGGATAAAAAATAAAAAAAGGAGGTGATTATTATGCCAGGAGGAGATAGGACTGGACCATTTGGAGCAGGACCAAGAACAGGAAGAGGTCTTGGATATTGTTCTGGAAACAATGCACCAGGCTGGACCTATGGTAGAGGAATGGGCCTGGGTAGAGGACTTGGAAGAGGCTGGGGCAGACGTTTTGGCAGAGGATTCTGGGGAAGAGGCAGAGGCTGGTGGTACCCTTATCCATACCCATATGGAGGAGCACCTGTTCAAGTAGATGAACAAACTGAAAAAAACACCTTACAAAGCGAAGCTGAATTCTTAAAGTCCAGGCTTCAGGAAATAGAAAAAAGACTCTCAGAACTAGGTTAACAGCCTAAAGTCCTTGTCCTGTATTTATCTTACAGGACAAGGACTTTTTAGTTTAAATAAAAAAGGAGGAGTTATGAAGATTGCAATAACCACTACTGGAGATGATTTGAATGCGCCTATAGACCCTAGGTTTGGAAGGGCAAAAAAGTTTTTGATCTACGACACTGAAACAAAAGAATATACAGTAATTGACAATACACAAAACTTAAACCTTCCACAAGGAGCAGGTCTGCAGGCCGCGCAAACCGTGGCTTCCAATGGAGCAAAGGCAGTAATAACAGGACATGTCGGGCCAAAGGCGTTTAATGTTTTATCTAGTACAAAGATAGAAATTTATTTAACAAATGCAAGTACAGTGAAAGAGGCTATTGATGCCTATGAAAAAGGAGAGCTTACGCCTGCCAAAACATTTGATAAAGAGGGGCACTGGATATGAAAATATGTGTTGCATCAGGAAAGGGTGGTACAGGAAAGACTACAGTGGCTGTAAATTTGGCTAGATCACTTGATGAGAATATAATACTTCTCGATTGTGATGTAGAAGAGCCAAATACAAATCTATTCCTAAAAGGTGAACCTATTGATACAGAAATTTGTTATGTAAAAGTACCAAAAGTAGATGAATCCCTTTGTGATGGGTGTAGGAAATGCACAGAAATATGCGAATTTAAGGCAATTATAGTAATTGAAAAAGTACCTATGCTTTTTTATGACCTCTGTCATAGTTGTGGGGGGTGCTATCATGTATGTCCACAACATGCCATATCAGAGATAGATAGAAGGATTGGAGTAGTAGAAAGTTATAAAAGAAAAAATGTCTTATTATATCAGGGTAGGATTGACATTGGCGTGGCAATGGCCCCACCATTAATAAAACAGGTAAAAAAACATATAAATGACAACAAAGTCTGTATTTTAGATGCCCCTCCAGGGACATCTTGTCCTGCCATTGCTACAATGCAAGGTTCTGATTTTATAATCTTAGTAACTGAACCTACTCCATTTGGGTTAAATGATCTAAAATTGGCAGTAGAAGTGAGCAGGAAGCTTAATATACCATTTGGCGTTGTAATAAATAGGTCAGATATTGGAGACAATAGGGTACATGAATATCTAAAACAGGAAAATATTCCATTACTTATGGAAATAAAACACGATATTGAAATTGCAAAACTCTATTCTGAAGGCAAGATCATTGTTGAAGAAATACATCAATATAAAGAGGAGTTTAAGGAATTAAAGGAAAAGGTAGTTGAGATAGCAACACAAAAAAATTATGTGGAGACTTAAATTATATGGAACCAAAGGAAATAGTAATAATTAGTGGTAAAGGTGGAACAGGCAAGACATCTATCACAGGTGCGTTTGCAAGCCTTTTTAAAAATATTGTTCTTGCTGATTGTGATGTAGATGCTGCTGATTTACACCTGATCCTAAGACCAAAGGTCTTAGAAAAATACGATTTTTTCAGTGGTCATGAGCCCCAATGGATAAAAGACAAGTGCGTACTTTGTGGCACATGTGAAGAGATGTGCCGTTTTGATGCCATAAAAATAATAGAGGATGAAGTGATTATAGAGCTAGAATCCTGTGAAGGATGTGGAGTATGTGTCTATTTTTGCCCAGAAGAGGCATTTTCTTTTATTGATAGGTGGTGTGGTACCTGGATGATCTCTGAGACCAGTTATGGACCAATGGTACATGCAAAACTTGGGATTGGAGCTGAAAATTCTGGTAAGCTGGTCTCATTTGTACGAGAACAGGCAAAAAAAATCGCACAGGAAAAAAATATAGACAAAATATTAATAGATGGCCCTCCTGGAATAGGATGTCCAGTTATAGCTTCTATTACTGGGACATCTTATGTGGTAATTGTAACAGAGCCTACGATGTCAGGCATCCATGACCTTGAGAGGGTACTTTCCTTGGCAAGACATTTCAATGTAGATGCAGGCATAATAATCAACAAATGGGATATACATAAAGAAATGGCGGATAGGATAATAAAAAAGGCAGAACAAGAAAATGTTGCTATCCTGGGAAAAATTCCATATGATCCAGTTGTTACAAAGGCACAAATTCAAAAAAAGACAATAATGGATATTGAAAGCAAGGCAAAAGAACAAATAATCCATGCGTACAATGCATTAATCCAAAAAATTAATAACTAGGAGGTCTATTTATGAGAATTGCTGTCCCAGTTGCACAAGGAAAATTATGTATGCACTTTGGCCATTGTGAACAATTTGCAGTAATGGATGTAGATACAGAAACAAAGACCATTACAAATAAGCAGATGATCACCCCGCCACCACATCAACCAGGAGTGCTTCCTCCCTGGATGGCCCAGCAAGGGGTAAATCTCATTATTGCAGGGGGAATGGGTGCCAGGGCCATAGGGCTCTTTGAACAACTTGGAGTTAAAGTAATAGTTGGAGCCCCTTCAGATGATCCAGAAAACATTGTAATGGCCTATTTAGAAGGCACCCTACAGACTGGACAGAACGTGTGTGATCATTAATTAACAGGCTATTTAGGGGGGATTAAATCCCCCTTGAATAATTCTACTAAATTAATGGGTCAACAGTGTTTAGGAGTGGATAAGTAAAAATTTTCTGCCATGCAAAGATCGAGTCACAACATTAAAGAAGAAATTGATATTTTTGATGTAAGAGTTCTTAACTAAGTAATGATAACAATTCCTTACTAAACAATCATTTTGCCCTTATAGTCTTTCAAAAACTGACAAATAAAATTGTAATAATTAAACTCAAACAAAGATTAGTATCACATGATTTCTTTTATATCTTCTGGCGCAGTAAATGTCTGAATGCCAAGTTCCTCTGCAAATTCCCTGGCTTTAGGCTCTATCATTGGAGAAATTAATATTTTGCGACTTACTTTTTTGTTTTCGTGTCTTTCATAGAATTCAACCTTTCTTGCAAAAATAGATACATCTGCTTTGCTGGTAGAGGATTTTATCTCCATAATCCATATCTCACCATTTTTTATTAAAATATCTATTTCGACCTGATCTGGCCTGCCAAATACATATCCTTCATGATCATAAGCAATATATCTTTCTACTTTTTTGTGGGCGATCTCTTCCAAGACATATTTTATTGCCTCTCTGAAAGAATATTCAGAAGCAAATCCCCATCTCGCTCCAAGTGCCCCAATGGTCCTGTCTATCCTGTGATCCACCCTTCTAATTTCCTTTAAAAGCTCTTCAAACCTTCTATCGTGCTCCTCGAACCTTTTAGTATACTCTTCAAACCTTCTATCATGCTCTTCGAACCTTTTAGTATACTCTTCAAATCTTCTGTCATACTCCTCGAACCTTTTGTCATTTTCTTCAAGCTTCTTAAATAGCTGTTCAAATTTTTTATCATTTTCCTCAAATCTTTTGCTATATTCATCTAGTTTTCTAAACACCCTATCAAACTTATCATTCATTTCTTTGAGGAGTATTTCAAACCGATCCTCAGTTTGTTTTTTAGAAGCAAATTCCTCTGACAACATGTTCCAGATGGTGAATTTTACCTCTGGATGTTGCTTTAAGATTTTGGGCAATTCCTCGTAAATAATATGTTTTATTTCTTTTTCTGTGAGTTCAGTATTTGCCATGATAATCTTCTCCTTCCTCCTTCGGTGAAATAAGACCTTATACAATTTTATAGGGCATTATTGTCTAGAAGTAAAGTTTTTCAGCTCTGGTAGAGGCCATTTGCCGTCTTTAATATTAACCTGCAGATTTCGGGACTTTGATATAAAATGGTTATAACAAACCAAAAGACTTCATAACATCTGCGAGCCTCTTATCTGTTTTAGCTAGTTCCCGTAGGGCATTTATTAGACGGCTGTTGGTTTCTATATCTTCAACAGCCTCATCTTTTGCCTTTTCTATAAGGGTCCTCCTATCCCAAAATACCAAACCCATCAACGCCACCACTAAACCCCCAAAAACTACCATCATGGTATTCATCACACTGGTTAAGTTGTCTTGTCTTGGTTCAGCGTGAATTGGAGTTTTACCATTTAAAGATAAGCTACACATCAACATACTTCTGTAGGGCCTGTCTTTGTTTTCTTCGCCTGATTTTTCTGCGTTCTCTTCCCTCAAGTTTATCCTTAGGCGTTATATACCCTATAGCACTATGAAGTCTTTGGGTATTATAATAATTAACAAACCCAGCTACAACCCCCTTTGCATCCTCAATAGAGAGGGTACATTTTAGCCTAATACATTCCCTTTTTAGACTCTGATGCCATCTTTCAATCTTGCCATTGCTCTGAGGATAGTAAGGAGATACCCTTACATGATCCATCCTACTTACTCGTATAAATTCCTTAAAGTCCTTTGCTACAAACTGAGTCCCATTATCAGAGATAATTCTTGGCCTTTGATCTGAAAATCTCTCCTTAGACCTCTGTAAAATTATCTCTACATCTGATTCTGTCATAGTCTTTCTTATCTCCCAGTGAACTATGTATCTACTGTATCCACCGAAGCTTTGCTTCGGTTAGTTTGGCCTTTTAGGCCAAACTTAAATAAGGAATATTTCCTTAATTAAAAAAATGCGTAAGCAGTAAGCGGAACGAAGTTCCGCTTAATATATCCACCTAAAAGAACTGCTTCTCCCATCTATAAAATACTGTGGGATGAAGTCCATACTCATCACATATATCAGATATAGGTATATTTTCTAGCAGGTGCTTCTTTAAAATCATCACCTTTTCTTCAGGACTAAATTTCCTTCTCTTTTTTTACTCATGGCGTTTCCCTCCTTCTTTTTTGTTATAGCTAACATAATTCGCGGGAAACTCCAATTCCGTCTGAAGCAGAACACAAAGAAAAAAAGCTGCTTGGGATATTAACTTCCTTAAAAAACTTATACCGCAACAATTTTAGGTACGGTTGCCTTGGGAGGTAAATTTATAATAGTTAACTCCTTTAAAGAAATTAAAAATACTAAATCATTTATGTTTTCTGGTTGGTACATCATTTTCCCGAGACAGTTTCTTATCAAGCTCCATTTGGTCCTGGAAATACTCCTTGGCAACGACATTTTGGGGATCCAGAATCAAGACACTTGCAAAGACCGCT
Source organism: Desulfohalobiaceae bacterium (assembly GCA_027013815.1). GTDB lineage: Bacteria > Desulfobacterota > Desulfovibrionia > Desulfovibrionales > Desulfothermaceae > Desulfothermus. The sequence continues at coordinate 16,521 of JALWFY010000004.1, forward strand.
GTCGCTTCCTTCGTTTGCGTCTTAGCCTTTAAAACCATTCCCAACTCTACTAGAAAATTAACATCTGTAGGATATAGGCCGAGCATCTTCCGTATCACCTTTTCTGCCAGGTTGTATTTTTTCTCCATCCGCAGGGCAATAGAAAGGCGAAAATTGCCATAATAGTTATAATAATCCTTTTTTAAAACCTCATACATCAACTTTTCCACCTTCGTCCACTTCTGCTGGGCCATGAGGGGCAAAGACATTCCTAAAAGGGGCTCTATTGCCCCTACAGCAATATTTCTAGAAGTTTTATAATGAGTAATGGAATTGGCGTAGTTTTTGTCAAGGTAATAAAGCCAACCCAAACGTAGATTTACCGTATATCCATTAGGATAGGCGTTATAAACCGGAGAAAGCGCCCTAATGGCATCCCTGTAATTTCCCATCTTTTCATAATTATAGGATTGATAATAAGATTTCTTGATTTGTTCATTGGTCAGACCATACACTTGCATAGGAAAAAATAGAATCAATATTGCCCATATTACAAGTTTTCTCATAGTTTGCCCCCCAATCTAAAATTTTGTTCCTATGCTAAGATAGAATACGCTCTGTCTTACAGTCTGTGAATAGCCCACGTGTTTTAACCATTCATTATCTAAGCTTAAGGCTATACGAACTCCGTTTATAAGGGTGTAGCCCATTTCCAACGAAATGCCCCCTTTGTATTTATCAGATAAGTTATAGACCACAAATCCGGCATTCTTTACAGCAAATATCTGTTCTCCTGCCCAGCCAGAAAGCTTCACATCGTAGGGGCTAAGGATCCAACTAAGAGACTGCTCAAAAGAAAAGAAGTTGTCTTTATTTAATCCATCCAGATTCTTATCCTTGTGGATATAGTAAAATTTACTTTCTGCATAAAGGTTTCCGTTGGGGGTCAACCCCTTTAAATAAACCCCAACATGGGGCAAAATCTGGAAGACATCTAGATTGGGAGATTGGTTGTTGTATAATGAATAATCCAATTCCAGCCCAGCATTCCAGTCATAAGGGCGAAAATAGGTTACTTTGCCAAAGAATATCTTTCCTTTATCTGTAAACCTATCATCACTAAGGACATAATGGAATCCCAACCTAAAGGAATGGTTGGGTAAAATTTGGTTGGTATTGGTATAGGCCACTGTAAAGTCAGTTTGATCTAGGTCCGATTGTGCCTTATAACCAATATGCGTTTGAGATATAGCTCCTTCTAGAAGATGATATTGACTGTCTCCCAAGCTTCCATATCCAGTAAATGACCAGCCATCCTCCTTTAAAGGAGAATTGGAAAAATTGATGTAAGTACTATAGAAACTAGCATACGCTTGCCATTGATTTTGTTCGGCCCAAACCCCTTGTCCGGTTAGCAAAATAAGCAGTAATACCATAGTCACTAAATACAACCTTCTCATACCCCTTCCCTCCTTAAAACTATTTTTTGTTCTTTTGTATTCACTTCTATCCTTTCAATTCCTTTAATCGGGTGCAATTTGACATAAGTTTTTAGACTTAATTCCTTTATTTCTCCTGTGATTTCATCTGGACTAAGAAATCGGTATTCCCCTTTTACCTTAGCCATTGAGGGCAAAAAGGAACTTGCTAACAATACCAGATGTTTCTTAAGCCCTTCTAAAACCACATGAAGGGGCAAAAAATCTTCCCAATGTAAGCCTTCTTTAAATACTAAAGGAAGCCTGGGTAAGGCTGTAAACAAGGCTTTCAGTTCAGGAGTGATTTTACCCTCCAAGCGATAGAAGTAAAAGGTGCCTTCCCATTTGCCAAAATAAAGTCGGCTTTCATTGATTTCAAAATAGAATTCGCCATTACCATCCATTTTGGTCTTCATTTCTAAATTTGTTTTAGGAACATTATTTACTAATGCCACAAAATCCATCTTCTCGTCCAATAAAAATGTCATTTTCATGTCAAGTGATTTGTCAGGATAAAGGGCAATCACCCGCTGTCCTTCCAAGGGGAGCTGATTGGCAAAATAAACCTTATCTGTACTCATGTATTGAATGAAGCTAAAGGGCACTGTAGGCACCCCATCGAGGTAGAACTGCCGGTTACCCGGCAGCCCCCTCACAGATCCCTGCGTGCGGTTTTCCCGCACAAGGCTCTTCAATATTGCTCCCTTCGTACAAAAGCCAGGTCAACTCCAGTAACCGATTA
>JALWFY010000005.1 GCA_027013815.1 Desulfohalobiaceae bacterium
ATATAACAACCCCTCTTTTTCCAAGAATGCGCGCAACAGAAGCAGCAATTACACTTTTACCAAGACCTACTACATCTGCTATAATTACTCCATTGTGTTTTTGAAGGATGGAGAGGGCCTGATTTATGGCATCAACCTGGTATTTAAATGGTCTGTACCCTGAATTTTCTAAAAGCACAGTGGGAGATATGGTTTCAAGCCTTTCCTGAAAATAGTCTATGTAGTTTTTTAGGACCCACACATAGGCATAAAATGGGGAGATCTCCTTTATAAGAGTATCTTGTTTAAGGGTAGAAATAAGGCGCTGTTTTAAGCTGGGATCTTCAGTTATTTTTATTGCCCTTTCCCATTCTTCATCAAAATATTTTTCAGCTTCTTCTATGCCATAGTCTGAGATTTCTACATTAAACTCTTTTTGCTTGTTCAGTCCAGCCCTAGTGAGATTGCTACTTCCTGTGATAAAAATAGATTTTCTTCCTATCTGTGTTTCATCAAGCTTAAAGATATAAAGTTTAGCATGATTTGATTCTAAGGCCTTTCTGATTGTTATTTTATTGTTTTCTATAAGGCTTATAAAAAAATTTGCTTGTTCGTAAAATTCTCTGGTATCAAAATTCTTTAAAATTTATAGCTTTTAAAATTGAACGGAAGTATTTTTCTATTTTTTCTTCTCCACTTAAATTTTTTTCCCCTGAAAGTTCAACAAGTTGGTATTGGAATTTATCTACTTCCAGGCCTACTAGGATTTTAAAATTTAACCCCTGGAGATCTTTTTCAGGGTTAAATCTGGATTTTAGGGCCTGATAGAGTTCTTTTAGCCCAGAGAAGTAAAAAAATCCTACTAGGAATTTTAATTCCCGGCTTACTTTGATGAGTTCGGTGATCCGTTTTTTGAGTTCTTTATTGGGTTCATTGGTTATAAAAGGCATACTTTGTATCTCCCATCAGCTCATATAACTATAAATAAATTAAAAACTCAAACCATGTATCTTTTTTTTCTTTTTTAATTTTGCCTTTATCCTTGTTGCCTGTTTTAAGGGGAGCGTTTTTAAAAAGGGAGAGGGGGGAAAGGAGAATTTTTTCCCATAAATGCTCCTTTTTTTAGAATAAGACAAAAAGAGCATGGACCTTGCCCTGGTCATCCCCACAAATAAAAGTCTTTTTTCTTCTCCAATATCATCCTCTTCAAAGACACCTATGGGTTCATTTAAAAATACATCTCTTTTAAATGGGATTATATTGTCTTCTAATGCAGGTAAAAAAACTGCCTCAAATTCCAATCCCTTTGATGCATGAATAGTTGAGATGCTGACCTTTTGTGCCATTTGAGAGATATTGTCATATTTCTTTTGTAGGGCCACAGAGTTTAGTACCTCTCGCCAGTTTTTTAGTTCCCTTAATTTTGACTTTAGTTTAAGAAAATTTTCACTTCTAAAGAACATGGGATCAAATATATTTATCTCAATTAGCTTATTTTGAACTGCATCTAGGTCGTATATGTCGATATCTTTGATAGGCGTGGACATGCCCTGAATATATTGGGCAATGATTTCTAGAAAATGCTCGACCTGGGGATCTTCGTAGAAGTTTATCTCATTGGGCATTGAACAGGGGATACCGTATTTATTAAGGGTTTTTTTTATGGGACCAATTAGGCCTTTGAACCTCACAAGGATTGCAATCTCTGAAGGAGAGAGTCTTCCTTCAAGCCCCTGATCCACTTCCATGTGAGAGGTTGAACCTATTAGTCCTTTTATTTGTTTGGCGATCCAATTTGCCTCCATTTGAGCCTGGGCTGCTTCATATATCACAATGTTTCCTTTTTCTTGGGTAACTGCCTTGGTTGATGGACCAATTTCAATAAGTGGAGAAGAAAAATTGATTATTTCCTGGGTAGACCTATAGTTCTCTTCTAAAGAAAGTATCTCTAGCTGGGGATATATGGACTTTAACTCTTCTACAATGTTTTGTACACCACCCCTAAATGAGTAGATTGCCTGATTGGGATCCCCAATACCAAATAGTCCTTTGCCTCTGTTTTTGCACAGGAGTTTTAAAATCTCCATTTGAATTGGAGATAGGTCCTGGATCTCATCTACTAGTACATGTTCAAAACAGGGGGTATTATTCTGATCTTTTAGATATGAGATTAAAAATTCCAAAAGGTCTGTGTAGTCATATACCCCTAGTTTTTGTTTTTGATCTACGTATCTTTTGTGAAGTTCTATTGAAGTTATCTCTAACATCCTTTCCCTTTCATATAAGTATCTTGACCACAGGGTATGGTTTTTATCATTGTCTAAGAATAGAGACTTTGCCCTTGAATCGTCTAATATTATTGGTATGGACCCTTTTTGTTCCTTTAAGATTTCATAACCTAGCCCGTGCAATGTGGAAATCACAGGGTTGGTTGGTCTAGTGGTGGAACCCATCCTTGCCTTTAACTCAAAGGCCGCAGCTTGGGTAAAGGTGAGGATCAGTATTTTTTGGGGATCAATGTCAGTTTCATCCATTAAGTAAGTGGCCCGTCCAATAAGTGTCTTGGTCTTTCCTGTGCCTGGACCAGCAATGACCAATACAGGGGTCTTTTTTGTCTTGATTGCAATCAATTGTTTTTTATTAAATACCTCATGTTTTTTATCCTTGTTTTTAAGGGGAGGTGAAATAATAAATAGCTTTGACTGGTCTGTATTTATCTCATGTGTTTTGGGTTTTTCTTTGGGTTTGAATATGGATATCCTTCCATACTGTCCATCAAAACCAGGTTCTTTGTGTACCTTGCCTTGTCTCATCCTTTTAATGGATTCAGCAAGCATTGGGGATGCCTTTTTGAGCTCTTCTATATCTACCCTCATTAGGATTTCAATTTCGCTTTGAAACCTTTTTATTAGAGATGCATAAACTTTATATACCCCCTTTGTCTTTGGGCCTTTCCCCATTATCTCAGACAATATCTCTGTTAGGGGAATGAGAGAATAAAAACCAGGGGCCTTGTCTGGCCTTTCAGGTCTTTTCCTATCAGACAATGACAATATTCTGTGCATGACTCCAATGGTCAGAGGCTTGCCACATACAGGACAGATATTGTTTAACTTCATGGCCTCAATTGGGTCCAGGACAATATTGCATTTTCTGTGTCCATCTAAGTGGTATTTCCCCTCCTCTGGAAAGAACTCAATTGTGCCTTTGAATTCACCTGTCTTATATTTTAGGGAGTTGTATATGGACAAATAAGATATTTCTCCAGAAAATAAATTGGCCTCTCTACCTAATTTTTCCCCTGAATGGGCATCGGAATTTGAGATCAAATAAAATCTATCTAAGGAACTCCACAACCAGTTCATAGGTGGATCAGATGAAAGTCCTGTTTCCAGGGCAAATATTTCTGAGGATAGGCTACCAAAACATTCTTCAATAGAGTCAAAACCAGACCTTGAGCCAAAGAGGGAAAACCATGGGGTCCAGATGTGGGCTGGCACTAAAAAGGCCTTTGGATCAGTCTCTAAGACCATTTCAAGCAAGTGCTCGCTGTCAAGTCCTAGGATGGGCCTTCCATCAGATGCAAGGTTTCCTATGTTTTCCAGTTTGTTGTTAAATTCCTTTGCCTTTTCAATATTGGGCATAAATACCAGGTTGTGGACCTTTCTCACCTTGCCGTTTTTTTTATAAATTGAGCTTATTTCAGTACATAAGATAAAGTGTACATTAGCTATAATGGGATAGTCTATTTGTATCTCCAATTCCCTGTTTAATTCATTGCTATCTTTAAGTCTAAGTAGTCCATTGTCCTCTTGTATTAGATATTTTTCTATTTCTTCCATCCATCCAGGGTGGGTAAAGTCCCCTGTGGCTATTACAGAAAGTCCTTTGATGCTCGCCCATGCTGCCAATTTTCTGATGCTAAGAGATTTGCTTGTTGCACGAGAATACCTTGAATGGACGTGTAGGTCTGCTAAATACAACTGACACTCCTACCTATTTTTTAGAACTTGTTGAAAAACATATAGTTTAACTTTGATTTAAATATAGTTTTGCAATACATCCTTTTGTCTTTCTATTTTTGATTTCAATCCAGGAATTATTTTGGCTGGCAAGCCTTTGAGCAATGGAGAGTCCAAGCCCTGTGCCTTCTGATTTAGTAGTAAAAAATGGATCAAATATGTTTTTTGTGTCCTCTAGATCAAGTCCATGCCCAAGGTCCTGTATAAAGATCATTTCCCTCTTTTTCTTGTCCCTGCCAAATCCAATGACTACTTTTTTGGTCTTATTATTCTTCATTGCCTGTATTGAATTTAATAAAAGGTTTAAAAGTACTTGTTTTAATTGATCTTCATCCCAGTATATTACCTGGTCCTTTAGGGAAGGGGTTAAAATGAATTTTACATCTGGGTGTGTGGATTTGAGCCCCAATAAAATTGAGTTAATCAAAGGAAGTAATCTTATTTCTTTTCTTTCTGGATCCTTTGGTCGCGCAAAATATAAGAAGTCTTTTAATAGGTTGTCTAGTCTTGTTATGTCCCTAAAGATTATTTCTCTAAGCCTTTTTTTCTGTACTTCAGTAGTGGTTTGATTGTTAAGTAATTGCAAGGAGGCCTTTATACCAGAGAGGGGATTTTTTATCTCATGGGCTAGTCCTGCAGCAAGCTCTCCTATAACTGCCATTTTCTCCATCTGTGTTATCTTTTTTTCTAGTTCCTTTATCCTTGTAATGTCAGAAAATATAATTAAGGTTCCAGAGTCTTCAGGGATAGTGGACAGAGTAATACCATACACCTTAGATTGGTGTTGGATCTCATGCCTTTGTACATCGATTCTGCACTCCTTCCAGATGTTGTAAAATGGAGGGAAAACCTCTTTTAAAGGTTTGCTCAGAGTATCTATTGGAGGAATATCTAGAAGTTCACTTCCCTTTTTGTTTATACTTTTTACTAAACCGTGTTTGTCTAAAACTATTATGCCACTGTTGATCCAGTCAAATACCTTAGTTTTTATGGCATTTGCATTTATTATAGCTTGTCTTTGTCTTGTTATTTCTTCTAATAATACATTTTCCCTTGTTTGACTCATTTTTATTAACAACATTATAAGACTAAGTGCAAGGAGTTGCAGGGAAAAATAGTAGCAGGCCATTTGTATATTTAATTTTTTTAAATTTAATATGTGGGGCGATTTTACCTGTACAATAGTTATAATGAGAAGGATAAATATAATAGACAAAAAGCTATAAAAGGATGTCTTGTTACCAAGGATCCTGCTATATAAAAATAATATGGCAAGTAGGACAAATGAACCATTAGAAGAGATTCCACCAGTTATAATCATAAAATAAATTGAAAATAAGATATCAGTAATCAACTGCAATCTAAAGAATATCAATACATCTTTAAAGAATCTCCAGGATACAATAAACAATAAGGTGATAATTAGAGCACTGGCTGTAAAGATGAGGAGTTGTTTTTGGGAGAACAATAGATAGATGTTCCTAGTTAGAGAAAATTCATTTGAATTTATAATAGTTATTGGAAATAAGAGTATAACGATTAAAAGGAGACGAAGTAAACAGACCTTTATAACGATCTTTTCTAGATAGACCTGTTGAGTGCTCTCTTTTTCTTCAAGATAATTGTCCACAGTCTGATGGGTCATTTTTTATTTTATTTAAAGTGTGTTCTAGGGCAGGTAAAACAGCAGAGATGTTTTCTTTTACTGCTTTTTTGCTCCCAGGAAGGTTTATAATGATAGAACTAGATAAAATCCCACATACTGCCCTTGATATAATTGCGTTTTTTGTCTTTTTTAACCCTTCCATATAAATTGCATGTTCAAAACCCCAAAGCCT
>JALWFY010000006.1 GCA_027013815.1 Desulfohalobiaceae bacterium
TCTGCCACTGCTATGTTATATCCCTCGTTTTGGAGTATATTGCCCAAGACTTGAAGGTTATGGACATTATCGTCAACTATTAAAATTAGTTGCTTAGATCTTTCCATTTTTCAGTTTTTGATTTTTTTAACTATACGCTTTTTATTTCAAAAACGTGAAAAAAATTTACGTTTTTTCTGAATCCTAACTCATTGTATATAAGGCTAAGGGCTAATGCCTATTTTTTAATTTTAATTTTGAATTATAAATTCTAAATTTTGAATGAAAAAAGGATTAATCCAAAATTCAACATCCAAAATTATATTAATGGTTTTCGCCTTTTGCCTCATGTGCTCACGTATTTTTTTAGCTTTGATACTATATATTTAATGCTAGATATATCACAGGCCCGAACACTTGCCAAGAGTTGCTCCCCAATGATTCCTATATCTTTAAGCCCCTGATGCATTGCAATATCCCTCCATGCATACCCTATTTCTTTTATTTCTTCCATTGCAAATGCACCCTCAAAGGAATGGAGAAAAGGACCTACTCTCTCTTTTATTTGTTTTTTGAAGTCATCTGGTAGATCTTTAGTCAAAATGGTGTCTATATCTTTTTTTAGGGACTTTTCTCTTTTATAGCTCAAAAAACCCTCTAAAAGGGAAAGGAGTTTATTCCTGTCTATTGGTTTTAATAGATACCCATCAAAGAGCCTTTTTATCTCAGATATCCTGTCCTTTAAGGAGAGGGCAGTAACTGCTATAATTGGCTTATCTTTGAATCTATTGATACTTCTAATTTTTCGAGTAAGGGTAAATCCATCTAGCCCTGGCATCCTAAGGTCCATCAAAATAATATCAAAGTCCATTTGTGCTATAATCTCCAGTGCCATCTCACCAGTGGTAGCCCCCTTTACATAGGCCCCAGTGCCTAGCAAGAAATTCTCTATTACCTCAATGTTATACGGTACATCGTCTACAACTAGTATAGATGCCCCAGGAAAATAAATTTGAGAATCTTCTTCCAAACAAGCCTTTAAATTCTTACCTAGACAAGAGGCCCCAACCTCCACATCCCTTAATACCACAGTAAATACACTCCCCTTTCCAACCTCACTTTCAACTGAGATCTCTCCACCCATTAGTTCCACCAATTTTTTTGTAATTGCCAATCCAAGGCCTGTTCCTCCATATTGCTTAGTCCTTTGATTGTCTTGTTGCCTGAAATTTTCAAAAATCACCTTATGTTGAGACTTAGGGATACCTATGCCTGTATCTTCTACCTTAAAAACCAATTCTACCCTTCCAGGTCCCATATATTGCTGGGACATCCAGAGACAAACCCTACCTTCATCAGTAAATTTTATGGCATTACTTATAAGGTTCATAAGGATCTGTCTTATCCTCACCTCATCTAAAATAAGTATATCAGAGACCAAAGGGCTCAAGCTCACTAAAAAATTCAAACCCTTTTTCTGTGCCCTATCTAAAAAAATCGACCTGATTTCATATACCAATGCCTTTATATCAACAGGCTCTGGTTGAAGTCTTAATTTCCCTGCCTCTATTTTTGACAAATCCAAGATATCATCTATTAAGGCCAAGAGGTTCTTACCACTAGATAGGATTGTCTGGAGAAATTTTTTATGCCTTATATTCACAGTCTCATGGAGTAAGGTCTCTGCAAACCCCAAAATAGCATTCATAGGGGTCCTGATCTCATGACTAATATTTGCCAAAAATTCTGATTTTGCCCTACTGGCCTTCTCAGCCTGCTCTTTACTTTTTTCAAGTTCTCTCTGGGTCTGTTTTATCTGGGTTAAGTCCCTTGCAACACAAACAGAGCCAATAACCTTTCCATTTTCTTTTAAAACACTAATGGACATACCCATGGGCAAGAACTTTCCTGTCTTGGTAA
>JALWFY010000007.1 GCA_027013815.1 Desulfohalobiaceae bacterium
CTAATAAAGAGCAGACAATACTACAGGGCTGTCTTTGAAAATGCTGCGTGTGCCACCATTATTTTAGACAAAGACCTAATCATACTCCATGCAAATCAAATATTTGAAGACCTATTTAAGATAAATAAGGTCATTGTAGAGAATAGGAGGGATATATTTGAATTCATCCATCCCTCCCAAAAGGATTACTTCCTTGAATTTACCAACAAGTTAACAGAGGACATACCAACGAGTGAACCATTTGAACTAATTTGCATAAATGCATTGCAAGAAAAAATTCATATATTATGCTCTATATCAAAGATAGTGGACCCAGAACAATTTATAGTATCTTTTTTGGATGTAACTCAATTAAAAGAAGCACAAAGACTAAACTTGGAGTTAGAGAGACAACTTAGGCTTTCACAAAAAATGGAAGGCATAGGGCTTTTGGCAAGTGGGCTTGCACATGACTTTAATAATATTCTTCAAGGAATCTATGCAAATCTTTTATTTTTAGAAAAAGACCTACTCACAAAAAACAATTCCCGCACCTTTAAAAACATAGAAAAATTAATAGAACGAGGTTCAAGGATCATTAAAGGATTACTTTCATATGGGAGGGCTACAAATGAGAGATTTATCCCCACAAATATCAATGGTATCATAAAGGACATAACTGAACTATTTACCAACACCTTACCTAAGTATATAAAGATCAACACCCATCTAAATGACGACCTCCCCAATATACATGGAAATCCAACCCAAATTCAACAAGTATTTATGAATTTACTGACAAATGCAGTAGATGCCATGGACCATGCTGGAGGAAGCATATGTATTTTGACTAAATCCATAAGTGTGAAAAACAATCCTGATATCAAGGATGGAGAATACGTATACATAGAGGTAAAAGACACTGGATGTGGTATCCCTGAAGATATACAGAACAAAATATTTGATCCATTTTTTAGCACAAAAGAGACAAGCAGGGGGACTGGGTTGGGGCTATCAGTAGTATATGGTATAATAAGAGACCACCAGGGATACATATTCTGTTCTTCAAATAAAGGATCAGGTACTATATTTAAAATATATTTACCTGCTATAAGCACAGGTATTAGTCCAAGAAAAACAAACGACCATTCGATAGATAAGACATATGAAAGCCCTGATATAAACGGAAAAGATTTAAAAGTGCTATTTATAGAAGATGAACAAATGATATTAGATACATCATGTGAATATTTAAAAGAACAGGGGATATCTGTAACCTGTGCAACTAATGGAAAAGAAGCACTGGAGATATTTACACAAAGACACAAGGAATTTGATATTATAATTCTTGATATGAATCTACCGGAGATATCTGGGATGGAACTTTTAAGGAAATTTCTTAAAATAGAGCCAAAGAAAAAAATAATCCTGTCTACTGGATATTCTCGCGATATTGTTGACCTTTCAAATATTGCAGGAGAAAATGTGATCTTCCTGCAAAAACCGTATGCCTTAAACACCTTATACAAAGAGATATTAGGGCTTATGGGGAAGTAGTCTTTTATCACTGGATATAACCCTTGGCACCCAAATAGATGGGTCATAGTCCAACCAAAGGGCCTTTTTTAGTTCAATTAAAAATTCTCGCCTAGATATTGGTGCGGCACCAAAGCTCATGAGATGGGAGGTCACTTGTTGACAATCTATAATCTTAAAACCTGTGTGGTTAAGCAATAATACAAGCCATACAAAGGCCACCTTAGATGCGTTTGAGACCCTATAAAACATAGATTCCCCAAAGAATACCCCACCTAAACATATCCCATACAGCCCTCCTGCCAAATAGTCTCCATACCATGCTTCCACAGAATGGGCATAACCTAGTTGGTGTAGTTTGCAGTAGGCATCTATCATTTCAGGAACCAACCAAGTCCCTTGGGAATCCTTTCTCTTTACACTGCTACATAGACGTATTACATCATAAAAAGCATGGTTAATGGTTATCTTGAACTTATCCTGTTTTATTGTACGAAATAGCCTTTTGGATATGTGGAGTTCCCATGGTCTTAGGATTAGCCTAGGGTCAGGGGACCACCACAGTATTGGAGAATCCATATCATACCATGGGAATATCCCATTTTTATATGCCATAAGCAACCTGTCTACGCTTAGGTCTCCACCTATTGCTACTATATCGTCCACATCATCTATTAGAGGATCTGGGAAAACAGGATCTGGGGGGAGATAATATATGGCCATAACCTGGTCCTTTAAATTAATATTTTGTTTTTTTAGCCGTGATAAATAAGCTTAGGCCATTAACTTAGTATTGCTCTACGCCTTTGGCCCTTTGCCTTTTACATAACAATACAAAGGAAATAGTGCAATTTAAAAACCACAAATCATTCAGACCCCCAGGCCTCCATCAAAGTCGGCATTTTCAAAAATTTCAAGGCACTTATACTCCCAAACGGATAAAATATCATATTACAGGCTAAAGGCAAAAGGTTAAGGGCTTAAGGATTAAGAATCTTCTCTTCAGTCATTTGCCTCTTGCTCCTTTAGCCTTTCGCCTTTAGCCCTTTGCCGTTTTTGCCTGTTATGTTTCTTAGCGTTGATTATCTCAATTTCCTTATGACTTTCTTGAAAACTTTGACGTGGTCCTGTTATGCACTTAAGTTTAATTGACCCATTTCCATAAAAGATGTATAAATCTTTTTTCGCTAAAGGGCTTTTCTCTTTTTCCACGATTTTTTAATAGTATAATTCCTTATAAAAAATGACAAATTCACATTAATCCAAACACTAATGGGAAACATATACTATCTAACTGTAAACAACTCAGACATTATTGAGTACTGTACATTAGAGGAGGGACTGAAATTATTTCCCAAAGAGCTAAAAAAAAGAGGACTATGGGAAAAAGTAGACATAAACATCTTAGGAATCAATATGTTTTTTTTTAAAAATATGAGCTTAGAGTTTAATATATTTGTGTGTAAAAACTCTTCTTCTACCTTTGATGTGGCCTTTTTTTTAGACAAGATTAATCTACTCAAAGACTATGACGTGGTATTTTCCTTTAAACAGTGGAGGGGAATAGGACAATTTAATAGAAGATGGGAATCACCTATGGGAAACATATATGCAACCATGAAATTGCCAAGTACTTGGAGTGTTCATAATTTTTCTATCCCTTTAATAACCAGCCTTTATTTGTGCAAGTATTTAAGAGACATGTCATTAAATACAATGATAAAGTGGCCAAATGATATAATAATCCTGCCAGAATCAAAAAAAATAGCAGGTCTCTTATCAAAGGATATGGACCATAGCCTATTTCTTGGTATAGGCATTAATGTAAATATTGTCCCTGAGATAAAAGAAATTCATATGCCTGCAACATCAATCAAAGAGATACTTGGTAACCCCATAAATCCCTTTGAATTATTTATTGATATTGTAAAACATATATTTTTTTGCTACCAAGGTTCAGCTTTAGGGTTAGATGTCGAGGAGGTAAAAAGACAAACACAACAATACTTGGCCTTTATGGATCAGGAGGTATCTATTGTATCACAGTATAGATGTCTTAACCGTGCAAAGATTATAGGGATATCAAATACAGGCTCACTTAAGGTTTTAGTTGACAATCAAGTCATTAATCTAAATTCAGGGACCATTGTCCTTGAATGATATCCCCTTTTAACTAGCTTATAGCAAACTAAAATTCTGAAAACTGCATGGTTACAAAAAGGCACAAAAGGCTAAAGGGACAAGAGGCATTAATATAATTTTGGATGTTGAATTTTGGATTTTGGATTAATCCTTTTCTCATTCAAAATTTAGAATTTATAATTCAAAATTAAAATAAAAAAATAGCCTTTAGCCTCTATATACAATGATTTAGGCTTCAGAAAAAACGTAATTTTTTCACGTTGTTGAAAAAAACATAAATTGATTAAGCAAGGAGTTCATATGGAAAAAGGATTCAAAGAAATAAGAAAACAACTAATGGGCAAACCCATTTTAGTGGCAAATAGGGGTATACCTGCAAGGAGGATATGCAGGTCAATTAAGGAATTAGACGCAATTCCAGTGGTTACTGCAACAGACATTGATAAAACTGCCCCATTTACTGCTGGGGCAAAGGAATTACTACTACTTGGCAAGGATCCAAGGGCATACTTAGACGTGGATTTAATAATTGAAAAGGCAGTAAAAAGGGGAATTGTGGCCATACACCCTGGATGGGGATTTGCCTCTGAAGACGAAGAATTCCCACAAAAATGCAGGGATGCAGGTATTAAATTTATTGGACCACCAAGTAAGGCCATGGCACTACTTGGCAACAAGGTGTCTGTGAGGAATCTAGCTAAAAAATTGAACATACCTGTTGTCCCAGGGTCTGAGACCTCTGTTACCTTAGAAGAGGCCGAAAAGATAGCTGAAGAAATTGGTTATCCTGTGATGTTGAAGGCAGAAGGTGGAGGTGGAGGAAGGGGAATATATGAAGTCTTTAACAAGGAACAATTAAGGGACAGCTTTAGAAAGGCATCTTCTATGGCACAGGCAGAATTTGGTAACCCTAGGTTATACATTGAAAAACTCTTAACATCAGTGAGACATATAGAAATTCAAGTCATAGCAGATAAGTGGGGTAATGTCTTGGCCTTAGATGAAAGGGATTGTAGTATACAGAGAAATCATCAAAAGCTAGTAGAAATTACCCCTTCTCCCTGGCCTAAGATGAATGAAGGACTTAGGAGGAGATTAAAAGAATATGCTGCAAACCTTATAAAAGAAGTAGGATATTATAGTTTAGGGACCGTGGAATTTTTAGTGGATGAAGATGTAAATCCATATCTCATAGAAGTAAATACCAGACTACAGGTGGAACACGGTATAACTGAGTGTAGATACGGTATTGACCTAGTTGAAGAGCAAATAGCCATTAGCTTTGGTTCAAAACTCAGGTGGTCCGACAAGGACTTAAAACCCATGAATTGGGCAATGCAGGTAAGGATAAACTGTGAAGATCCAAAGGAAAACTTTTCGCCAAATGGCGGGGTTATAACCAGGTATATCTCTCCTGGAGGACAGGGGATAAGGGTGGATTCATGTCTATCTTCTGGATACAATTTCCCAACACAATATGACTCTGCAGGTTCTCTGTTAATAGCCTATGGACACAATTGGGGCAAAGTCATATCTGTAATGGACAGGGCCCTCAGAGAATATATTATATCAGGGATAAAGACCACCATCCCGTTTCATAGAAAAATTGTTCAACATCCTTTATTTAAAAAGGCCCTTTTTGACACAAACTTTGTTACAACCCACCCAGAACTATTATTGTATCAGGAAAAAGAACATGCACCCACACGACTAGCCAGGTTGATTGCAGAGATATCTGCCAAAGGATACAACCCATTCATTGAACTTGGTGAATACAGAGGTAAAAACGACAAAAGGATTGGAAAATTCGAACCAGTTTTGCCAGATATTAGATCTGATTCGCACCATTCGTCCTATGTGAGGGGAGACAGGGATAGTTTGTTGGATTTTGTCAGGGACTCTGAATTTATCCATTTTACAGACACCACCCCAAGAGACATAACCCAATCCAATACAGGAAATAGGTTCAGGCTTGCAGAAGACAGATTAATTGGACCTTATCTGGACAAATGCAACTTTTTCTCCATTGAAAATGGGGGTGGGGCCCACTTTCATGTGGCAATGTTGGCAAACATGACCTATCCTTTTAATGAGGCAAGGGAGTGGAACAAATTTGCCCCTATGACCCCAAAACAAATACTAATAAGATCCACCAATGTACTTGGATATAAGCCTCAGCCCAAAAACCTCATGGAAATAACTGGAGAAATGATTTGTGATCACTATGATGTTATCAGGTGTTTTGACTTTTTAAATCATATTGAAAATATGGAACCATTTGCTGAGATTGCCCTAAACTCCAAAAATAATGTATTTGAGCCTGCCATATCCCTCTCTTATGGAAGAGGTTTTGATATACCCCATTATCTCCAGGTCACGGAACAAATAATTGATATGGTCAGAAAGTTAACTGGCCTCTCCTCAAAAAAGGCATGCAGGATATTTATCCTAGGCCTCAAAGATATGGCTGGTGTTTGCCCTCCAAGGTTTATCTCCAATTTAATTAAAGAGATAAAAAAACAATATCCAGAACTTATTATACATTATCATAGACACTGCACTGACGGGCTATTTGTACCTGCAGTAGTAGAGGCAGCAAAGGCTGGGGCAAAAATAATAGACACAGGGATTGGAGCAGCTGTAAGGTGGTATGGGCAAGGAGACGTGCTTTCCACTGCGGCCTATCTAGAAGAATTAGGTCTTAGAACTAACCTAAACAAGGACATGATCAAGAAGTGTAATTTTGTGTTAAAACAAATTATGCCGTACTACGATAGATATACCTCTCCATATTTCCAAGGAGTAGACTACGACGTAGTAAATCATGGCATGCCTGGAGGAGCCACTTCTTCTTCTCAAGAAGGGGCAATGAAACAAGGATATATCAACCTACTTCCCTATATGCTTGAATTCTTGAGCGGGATAAGACAAATAGTAAAATACCATGATGTTACCCCAGGCTCACAAATCACATGGAATACCGCCTTTCTGGCTGTAACAGGTGCATACAAAAGGGGCGGTGAAAAAGGGGTAAAAGAATTACTCTTTGTATTAAATGAAGTGGTGTCTAAGCCAGAAGAGGAGTTGAGTGAAGAAATAAAACAAAAGAGGTTACTCATCTATAGGGACTGCAATGATGCATTCAGAGACCTATTACTGGGAAAATTCGGTAAGCTCCCCTTAGGATTTCCCCCTGATTGGGTATATAAGAGTGCATTTGGCAAGGACTACAAAAAGGCCCTATTAAAGAGGGTAGAGGATTCCCCTCTAAAACATTTAGAGGACATTGACCTTGCAAAAGAAAGACAGGCCTTAATAAAAGAATTGGGCAGGGAACCAACTAAAGAAGAGTTTGTCATGTATTTAAATCACCCTGCGGACGCATTAAAAACAATCAATTTCAGGGCAAAATATGGTGATCCCAATCATGTGCCACTACATGTATGGTTTGAAGGAATGGAGCCAGGTGAAGAGGTATATTTCTTTGACAAGGACAAAAAACCCCATCAAATGATGCTCCTATCTATTTCTGAGCCAGATCCTAGGGGATATTGTAGTGTGAGGTACAACCTTGATTCTGAAACCATGATACATGAGGTCAGGGTAGGCGATGGTGTTTCTCAGCTAGAAGACCAGGAAGAAATGGCAGATCCAAGTAATCCATACCACATCGGTGCCCCATGTAGTGGAGACTTATGGGCAGTATTAGTAGAAGTTGGAGATATTGTGAAAAAAGGAGAAGAGGTTTGCAACCTCTCAGTTATGAAACAAGAAAAAGCTGTTTATTCTCCAGTAGACGGTATAGTTAAAAGGATTGTAAAATATGCAAATTATCAAAAAGACAAAAAAATGGTACCAGTTAAAGAGGGTTCTCTTTTAATAGAACTCTCCCCAATATCATCTACATGTAAGTATTGTAAAAAGATCATTTTATTAGAAGATAGTAGGTATTGTCCATACTGTGGGAGTAGGCTTTAATGTATTTTTTATACAGGATTTTAACTTATGGAGCCCTTCCCTTTGCGTTAATCAGGATATTGTATAAGGGGAAGGGCCTCCCTGGATATAGACAAAGGATTCAAGAGAGATTTGGGATACCAGGGTTCCCTAACATCTCAAATAGTATCTGGATACATGCTGTATCGGTTGGAGAGTCCAATGCTGCCATCCCCCTGGTCAAAAGGATAAAGGATTTGTTTCCCCAAATCCCCATTGTAGTTACTACTACTACCCCAACAGGATCAGACAACATAATAAAAACACTAAAAGACAAGGTATTCCATTCCTATTTCCCCTATGATGCCCCTTTGATTGTAAAAAAATTCATTAGTCACCTTAAACCAATATGTTTTATTGTTTTGGAGACAGAGATATGGCCAAATCTATTTAATGAATTGCACAAAAGGGATGTTCCAATATTCCTTGTAAATGCAAGGCTCTCACCTTCTTCTTTTAAAGGATACCTAAAGGTAAAAAGATTTATATCGAGAACATTGTCAACATGTACAAATATCCTGACCCAAAACCAGGAATATGCAGATAAATATATAGAGCTAGGTGCACCTAGACAAAGGGTCATTGCAACAGGGAATATAAAATTTGATATCCCAGTGCCAGAAGATATGGTAAAAAGAGGAGAGGAAATAAAGAAAGAGGTATTTAAAGGTATCCCAGTTTGGATTGGAGCATCTACCCATGAGGGAGAAGAAAGAGAACTCTTAAAGATACACTTGAATCTATTAAAAAAATATAGAGACCTAAAGTTTATCTTGGTCCCAAGACACCCTGATAGATTTTCTCCTGTATTTGAATTGTGCAGGTCCTTTGGACTATCTGTATATAGGAGGTCATCTGGTCTAGCCCCACCAAGCCCAGATTTTCAGGTGTATTTAGGGGATTCCATGGGAGAGATGATGATATATTATGCAATGTCAGATATAGCCTTTGTTGGTGGTTCCCTTGTTAAAAGGGGTGGCCATAATTTATTAGAACCTGCAATATTAGGTCTTCCCATCTTGACAGGTCCCTATCTATTCAATTTTCAGGATATAGCAGATATTCTAAGGAATAGTAAGGGAATATTAGTGGGAAAAGATCCAGCAGACATTGAAAAAAAACTAATTTACCTCTTAGATAATAAAGGGACAAGGATAGAGATTGGCCTCAGGGCAAAAAAAATTACCTTAGAAAACAAAGGGGCTCTTGATAAGACCCTTGACATAATAGTACCAGCCATACAAAAAGCAAAGAGCTAAAAGCACAAAAAGCTAAAGGCGAAGGGCAAAGCATGTTGAGATATACTTTTTATGAGCTTATTTCACAACTTTTATCAAGAATGAGCCTGGAGCAAATATCAAAAACAGGAAAAGGTATTGGCACCCTTATGTGGTTATTACTCCCTTCAAGAAAAAAAAGGGCTATATCCAGTATTCAAAAACATCTAGGTTATTCAAAAAAACAGGCAAGGGTAGTTGCTAGGGAAAACTTTTTTCACACAGGTAGGGCGTTTTTAGAACTCCTCTACAATCTAAAAATAGACTACAGGTTTTTATATGAAAGAGTAGATATCCAGGGTAGGGAGATCCTAGAGTCATTAAAACATACCCACAGACCCATTGTAGGGACAACTGGTCATCTAGGTGCATGGGAGTTACTCTCAGGCATAATGGCCCTTACTTTTCCCCATAGGAAAACTCAAATAGTAATTAGGGAACCAGACGACATGGCACTCAGAGATATTGTTGTGAGATATAGAAAGAAATTCAAACATCAAATAGTCCCAAGGGACCATTCAGCACCAATTATTTTAAAATGTCTAAAAAATAATGGAATTAGTGCATTTTTAGTAGATCATAATTGTGGAAAGAGAAAAGCAATATTTTTGCCATTTTTACGAGAAATAGCTGCAGTTAATTTTGGACCAGCTCTTATAGCAGTCCGCTCAAGGGCCCTTGTGCTCCCTATCTTTTTAATTAGACAAAAAAATAATAGATATATCTTGCACGTAAATAATCCCTTAGACACAAATACACTAAAGGGGAATATCAGAGATAAAATCCTTCAAACTGCCAAATTCTATACCCAGGAGGTAGAAAAAATAATATACAAATACCCTGCGCAATGGTATTGGATACACAATAGATGGAGGACCCGGCCTCCTAAAAAATCATAAAAGGTCCTAGAAAAATTCTCTAGGGAAAAGAAAAGGACAAGGGGAACATTAAGTATCTACTAAATTTTTGCTTGAGGTCCCAAGTTTTTCATTTATCTTATCAATTTTTTTCTCAAGCTCTTCTCTTTTTTTTGGATTTTCTTCCCTATAATATTTTTTTAAAAGAAAATTCCTACAATCATACAAGGTATGCGTCTCTTCCTTTATGTTCACTATCTTTCCACATAAAGGGCATGGTCTAATGTACCTTTTATCTATTTTTTTTTCAATTTTATCCATTTTTTGACCTTATCTCCTTAATTATGGCTTTTTGTAGAAGTCTAGCTTCTGAGAAATCTGGATTTATCTTTAGAGCATTGTTTAAAAACCTCAATGCACTCTTGTATCTTTTTGAAAAATACAGGGCCTTTGCCATATTATAATGTATATTTTCGTCTTCTAGATTCAGTTTCAATGCCTGTTTATACGCATCTATTGCAAGTCTATATTTTCCTTGTTGTCTGAAATTAATACCCAATGTATTATATGGATTTGGCGCATTGGGATCTGTTTTTAAAATCTTAATAAACAACTCTTTTACTTCCTCAAATCTATCTCTTCTAGCATATTCATCTGCAGCCTTTTGTAGATAATATTTATACTTTTTCACGTCTCCTTTGCCCTTATATGCCTCAGCCAGTCCTGTATAACATTCAATCAGCAAATTGTTTATTTTAAGGGCCTTGTTAAAGGCTATTATAGCAAGGTTATACTTTCCTGAACGTAAAAATTCAGTGCCTTTTCCAAAAAGCTCCTCTGCCTCTGAGACTGGTTTGTCTTGAACTATCTCTAAAATTGTCTCTATGCCTTCGTCATATTTACCCTCTGATATATTTCTCTTTGCAAACTCCAAGGCATCTTCTTCTATCTCTAAAAACTTCTTTTGTTCTAATACATATAGCACATAATCCAATAGAGTAGATAGTCCATACGGCCTTATTATAAAACCAGAACATCCAGCACCAATAACATCTAGAACAAATTCCCTTTCACTGTTAGGGGATATAACAATCACAGGGACCACGTAATTTTTTATTTCTCTCCTAACACGCCTTAAAAAAGATATAACGCTCATATCAGATAGGGTTATATCTGAGATAACCAGATGGGTAAAATTAAATTTCAAATAATCCAGGGCTGCTAAACCAGAAGAAAACCTATTGGCTATCTTGATATAGAGCTGCTTTAACATCTTGATGTCAGTTTCATAGTTCAAATCATTCTCAGTGGCTATAATCACTTTTAATGATTCAAATTTTTTTATTAAATCCTCTTTGTTTTTAATCATATACTCTAAAAATAAATCTCCTTTTATATAGAAAAGCTAAGTATTACATCAGTGACCAAGCTCATCTGCCGCGGTGAAGCTCAGTTGAATCGCAGTCAGGTGAAGTGCTTTGTTCGGTGTCAATATCGGGACTAATATATTCAATTTTACCGTCTTTCCAAACCGGTATCCTTAAACCTCTTTTTTTTGCTTCTACTATTGCCTTGTATGCTGCCCTCTGTAATGCCTTTAAACCTATTGTTGCATAATCTTGATGTCGATCCATACTCCTTACCTCGATTGCTCAATTATATACGGCTTATTACCAGATGTATCAAAAACTACCCATTCATCCACTATTTCCTTGTATATTTCTTGGAAGTTAACCCAGCCTCTTTCAAAACGACGTTTGATATCAATTACAGGTACATTATGTCCACCTTCAGAAACACGTAGTTTCACACGCTCTATAGCTAAATCTAGTGAAGCCAATTTCAAAAAATATATGATGACTTTATAGCCTTTCGTCTTCATTTCATTAATCTTTCTTATATAAATCCTTCCAGATAATGTCGTTTCAAACGCAAATGAGTTCCCTCTCTGAATACAATAATCTATCTGTTCAAGCATCAACTTACCAGCCCTTATTGCTACTCTTTCTGGATGGAATGGAGCCAATCCAGCTGCTATCAAATCAGCATTTATAAAATTAAGACATTTTGCTTCAACTGGAAGAAATTCTTTTGCAAATGTTGTTTTACCAGCTCCATTTGGACCGGCTATAATGTAGCATACTTTTGTCATCTATTATTTCTATATACCAAATTGTAATCAATCACACCTAATTCTTGTCTCTGGCTAAAAACCCTATCACCCAACACTGTTTTTTTCACCATTGCCCAATGTCTAGTTAGGCAAAAATCCTCCTTAAACCTAAAAACATGGATCCAAAGATTACGGAGACTGCAATAATTGCAGCCCCTGAAGAAATATTAAATATATAAGATATCATAATCCCTAACACACAAAATATAAAGCTCCAAATAAAAGAAAAGAGCATCATAGACTGCATTGTCTTAGCAGAGTGAGAAGATAGATAAGGAGGTATGGACATAAGTGCAATTACTAATATAATGCCAACAACTTGAACAAGCATTACCACAGTAATTGCAATGAGCAATATCATAGTGATATAGATTCCATCCACTCTAAGCCCTCTACTTGAAGCAAAGTCCTGGTCAAAGGATATGCTTAAAAACTTGTGATAATTTAAGGCCACAATAATACAAATAATAAGGGTAAGAATTAACATTATCAATAGGTTATTATTTGATACCACTATTATACTTCCAAATAAATAGCTCATTACATCCACGTGATATCCAGGGGCTAGATCTAGTAGGATAATTCCAAAGGCCATTCCCCCTGCCCAAATAAGCCCAACAACATTATCTATTTTGTTTCTATCATCTTTTGTCAAATATCCCATTACAAGAGAGATAAGAACTGTAAATCCCAATGCAGTCAATATCACATTCCATCCCAAAAAAATTCCCAGTCCTATTCCCCCATATGCAGCATGTGCTATTCCACCTGACATAAATGTGAGTCTATTGGAATAGACCAGAGAACTCACTATTCCACAAACTATGCTGGTGAGCAAGGAGGCCAACAAGGCATTTTTTAGAAAACCTAACGCCAATATACCCATTATTTTTTCTCCTGTTGCCGCTTACCTATTCCTCCAATCACAGGCACTTCCCCTTCTTGATAATAAGGGGTCACAGGACACGTATGGTTTAAGTGCACCCCATAGATCAGCCCAAGCATCTCTTGATTAAATTCAATGGAATTGGACAAAATAAGTTTTTTATTTACACATGCAATCTTATTTATCCTTGCTACACTTAGACTTAAATCATGACTTACCATTACTAGGGTTATATCAGAATTAAGCTCTCCCAAAAACTCATAAAAACAAAATTTGGCCTGTGGGTCTATATTTGAAGTAGGCTCATCCAAAACCAGTAGTTCAGGGTCTGAGACCAATGCCCTAGCCAAAAACACCCTCTGGAGTTGCCCGCCTGAGAGATCATTAATAGAATAATCTTTATATGGAAGCATATCTACCCTGTCTAAGACCTCTTCAGCCTTTTTTATCTCATTTTTTTTGTTCCAAAATCCCCATTTTTTTGGGGAAACAAGCCCCATTAATACCAAGTCTATCACCTTTATAGGAAAATGGCCCTTTCCATGTATCTGTGGCAAATATCCAATTGGCCTGCCCTTTTTCTTAAAATTATATAAAATTCTACCCTTTTGTGGCCTCAAGAGTCCTAAAATTATTTTTAAAAGGGTGGTCTTTCCTCCTCCATTTGGGCCAAATATTGCCAGAAAATCCCCCCTCTCTATGGAAAGATTTATATCCTCTAGGACCCAATCTCTATTATATGAAAAATATATCCCCCTTAGTTCCACAATATTGTCATTTTCCATAAAGATTACCTCAAACTATTTGAAATTCTTTGGGCAACTATCTTTAAGTTGTCTAACCAATTGACGGCTAAGGGGTCAATTTCTTCAACCTTTGCATTAATAGATTGGGCTATAATCATAGAGATCCTTTTTGAAAACTCAGGTTCTACAAATACTACCTTTATCTTATGAGACCTTGCAAAAGATATTAACTTAGAGATCTCTGTCAAGGATGGTTCCTTGCCTTCAAGTTCTATTGGCACCTGAATAATCCCATAATCCCTTGCAAAATATCCCCATGATGGATGAAATACCAAAAAATATCTGTTTTTACACCTAGAAAACATATCAATCAGTTCTTGATCCATTGAATTTATTTTTTTCAAGAAGTTATAATAGTTGGCTAAGTAAATCTGTTTATGGGATTTATCATAAGATATAAAGGTATCTCTTATTTCCTGCAAAATAACCCTAACAAGGGATGGAGATAGCCATATATGTGGATCTGGAAAATCCTGAGAGATCTTTACCCTACTTCCATAAAGCTCATTATATCTATGGGCCATTGGTACCCTGACAACTCCTCTATAAAGTCTTATAATCTTTAAATTTTCATTTATCGCCTTTATCCTTTTAATCCATACCTTTTCAAAAGGCACCCCAATGGCAAAATAGATTTGGGCCTGCCTTATTTTTTGTATTTGTCTTGGCTTTGGTTCAAAAGTAATAGGATTGGCACCTGGGGGAATCAATACATCCACATCTGCCCCCTGTGCTGCAATCTGTTTTACAAAAAATTTTACCGGAGGAATGCTTACAATACTCCCTATGCTTGCACCTAATGCCATGTGTGTAAAAAATAACACAATGCAAAAACACATTGCCTGGCAAATCCTCTTCATGACCTCTCTCCTTTTTAAGTTAGTGAACTGGGTCATTATGATTCATTTTCACCGTTCACCTTTATAAAACTTCCCTTGAAACAAATCTTTTTCCTCCATATATCTCAATATATAATTAACATTTTTCTGTTTTTCTAGTGCCCACATTGGTGCAACCAGTTCATCTCTATGGGGATCACCAGTGATCCTCTGCACCACCATTGAAGGATTCAAATAGGAGATAAATTTAGATACTGTATCAACATATTCTTCCCTGGTCATAGGTTTATATTTGCCTTGAGTGTACCATTTATGAAGGATAGTATCCTTAACTACATATAAAAGATGAATCTTTATTCCTTGGATATCCATATTTGATAGAAAACGTGCTGTATATAACATATCATCTAAATCCTCACTAGGAAGGCCAAGGATCACGTGCACGCACACATTAAGTCCCCTTGCCCTTGTCCTTTTAACAGTATCCTTAAATTCTTTGACACTATGGCCACGATTAATCAATTTCAAGGTCTTATCATGGGCAGATTGAAGTCCATATTCCATCCATATGAGATAATTATTTGAAAGCCCTTTTAAATAATCTAGTATTCTCCCTTCAACACAATCTGGTCTCGTTCCAATGCACAGGCCAATTACATCCTCTACCATTATGGCCTGGTTGTATAGATCCTTTAATTTTTCAAAAGGTGCATATGTGTTTGAATAAGACTGAAAATATGCTAAAAATTTCTTTGCCTTATATCTTTTTTTTAGATACCCCTTTGCGCGAATTATCTGTTCATAAACAGAAAGTTTGGTGCCTAGCCCTGTACCTGAGCCCCTTTGATTGCAATAAATACACCCACCTGTTCCCTTTGTGCCATCCCTATTTGGACAGGTCAAATTTGCATCAATGGTTATCTTTTGTACTCGACACCCATACAATGACCTAAGATATGTGTTAAAATCATAAAATCTTCTACCCATAGAGTTTAATCCCTTTTCTTGTCTCTCTGTACACTATACCTTTGCCAGCCCCTTGACCTAATATCTATTATATCTGTTCACAATTCTTATAGACTAGGCATAGAACCCCATAAAAGTTAACATTCTCAAAAATTTCAAGGCGCCTAGTATCAATAAATTTTGGATTATAAGTTTTGAATTGGGAATAAAATTCTATTGGGACAAAAATTAATCCAAAATTCAACATTCAAAATCATATTCCCTTTCACTTTAATTGTCCAAACCCCTTATGGCTTTCCTAAAAACTTTGACATAGTCCTGAGACTAGACATTAATTAAATTGAGCATTATATTTCCTCAAATCAAAAACCAAAACACTAAAAGACTAAATAGACACTAAAGTCCAAAGGGTCAACTAATGAACAGAAAATATGATGTTATTGTTGTTGGAGCGGGCCATGCAGGTTGTGAGGCAGCCCTTGCCTGTGCAAGGATGGGGTGTAAGTGTTTGCTCATCTCCATCTACCTCGACACTGTTGCCCATATGCCCTGTTCTCCTTCAATTGGTGGAATTGGCAAAGGACACTTGGTCAGGGAAATAGATGCACTTGGTGGAGAAATGGCAAAGATAACAGACAAGACAGCCCTTCAGTTCAAAAGACTGAACACTAGAAAAGGACCAGCTGTAAGGGGAACTAGGACCCAAAACGACAAGGTAAGATATAGGACGTTGATGAAACATGTGGTGGAGAAGACAAAAAATCTAGAATTAAAACAAGCAAGGGTTGAATCCCTGGTCATTGAAGATAATAAGGTTTGTGGGATAATAGATGATATTGGAGTGGAGTATAGGGCAGATGCAGTAATCCTGGCCACAGGCACTTTTTTACACGGATTGATCCATATTGGAACCACAAAGATCCCAGCTGGACGGGCAGGGGAATTCCCTTCTATTAAACTTGCTGAACAACTTAGAGAACTAGGTTTTAAAATGGGAAGAATGAAAACAGGGACCCCTGCTAGGATACATAGGAGATCCATAGATTTTTCTTGCTTTGAAAAACAACTTGGAGATGAAAATCCATATCCTTTTTCCCTTTTTACAGAAAAAATTGATATAAAACCTGTACCCTGCTATTTTGGAAAGACCTCTAAAAGGTGTCATGAAATAATTAAACAACATATCCATCTATCTCCTTTATATAATGGAACAATTCAAGGAGTATCAGCTAGATATTGTCCCTCCCTTGAAGACAAGATTATGAAATTCCCTCACAAGGAATTTCATAATATAATCTTAGAACCTGAAGGTCTTGATACAGAGGAAATATATGCAAGTGGAACAGGCAATTCCCTGCCCTATGAAGTACAAGAAAAACTCATACGCTCTATCCCAGGACTTGAAGAGGCAGAGATAATGAGATGTGCATATGCCATTGAATACGACTTTGTGCAACCCACCCAGTTAAAACATACTTTGGAATCAAGGCCAATAAAAGGTCTGTTTTTTGCTGGACAAATAAACGGCACTTCTGGCTATGAAGAGGCAGCAGCCCAAGGACTCTGGGCAGGAATAAATGCCGCCCTTTTGGTACAAAAAAGACCTCCTATGATCCTAAATAGATCCCAGGCATATATGGGTGTCCTTGTGGACGACCTAGTGTTAAAAGGAGTAAATGAACCATACAGGATGCTCACTTCTAGGGCCGAGTACAGGCTCATCTTAAGGGAAGACAATGCAGACCTCAGATTATTGGAAATTGGTTATAAACTTGGACTCCATTCTAGGGACACCTATAATAATTTGTTAGAAAGACGCAAACAAATTAGAGAAGAGATATCAAGGTTAAAAACCACAAGGATCTATCCCGTTCAAAACACCAACGAGATATTAAAGTCCAAAGGTTCCAGTGAGATACAATCTCCTACTACCCTAGATAAGATATTAAAAAGGCCAGAATTAGATTATTCAATAATTGAAATACTCTCTCCTCCACCTAACCCCATAGATTTTAGGGTAAAACAAGAAGTAGAAATAGAATGCAAATATGAAGGATACTTAAAGAGACAGGAGACAGAGATAAAAAAATTTAGGGAACTTGAGTATATCAAAATCCCAGAAGGCTTTGACTTTGACAAAGTACCTGGAATATCAAATGAAATAAAAGAAAAGCTAAAAAAGTTCTCTCCTACAAATCTCTCCCAGGCATCTAGAATATCTGGGATGACACCAGCAGCGCTGTCGATCTTAAGGGTATTTTTAAAAAAAGGCACAAGAAAAAGTTAGCTAATTATACCTAGATAGCATTCTATACTAGTAAAGATTATATCTAATAAATCTCAATTTACCATATAAATAATGTCTAAAAAAAGCCCAAAATCATCTCTATCCTTTATCAGTATTGGGGGTTTTTTCATAAAACGCTTAAAGCAAAAACATTCCAACTAGTTCATGTTATCTGTCCTGATCATATTTTTTTTTATTTGTTCAAACTATTCCAACACATTCTCATTTTCCGTTCCATATTTGAGAGATATTTTTTTAATTCAGACAACATAAAGTTTTAAGACGCGCGTGTAAGAATTTAGTTTTTTTAGATAATTTTACATTATTTCAAATAGTTATAAAAATATGACTTTTATAAAAAAAGTTAATTTTTAGCTTTAGAAATAGTTAAATAATATTTAATAAAATTATTATTTTTTATTATATTAATAACATAAGAATGAATATTTTAATTTTATATAGAAAATAATTGGATAAGCTGTTAAGCATCTAGGCTCAATTTGAACAAATTAAATAAAAAAATACTTCACAAATAAAAAATTTACATGCGCAGGATGTTGTTTATTGTATATATTATATTAAAATCCTTAATCAGCTAGGAAGTTTAATAAAAACAATAGCTATTATGTAAAAAGTCAAGCGGAATAGCAAAGTAATAAAAAAATTTTCTTAAAGCATGGTTTAAACTCCATTTGGTTTATTTAGTGGTAATAGCAGAATAAATATAAATGCAAGCTATTATTAACAGTTAGGGACTTGGCCCTCCTGCATGACGTAGAATTAACAAATTTAAGAGGCAGCCGCAGTCTGCAGCCTAACGGGTCTTGAGAGACCAGCATCGACTTGTTTGCGGTCTGCCAGGACTTATAGACATTTAATTTATTCTA
>JALWFY010000008.1 GCA_027013815.1 Desulfohalobiaceae bacterium
TTTCATACTAATACAAGGGAATATAGCCTGCTTTTTTTACTAACTTTTGGCCTTTATATGGATTTAATACATAATTTATAAATTTTGCCACATCCCCTTTGGGCCATCCACTTGTAAACATATATAAGGGTCTTGAGATTGGATAACTACCGTCTAACGCACTGGCTGGAGTACCGAGGATATTATTTACCTTTAACTGCTTCAGCTCTTTATTTAAATAGCCTAGGCCAATGTAACCTATTGCATATTTATTACTTGCCACTGCCTGGGCTACTGCACCATTAGATGCCTGTAGCTGGGCCCCTGGATAAACCCTGGCACCATGTAAAATCTTTTTCTCCCAGACCTCATAAGTACCTGATGAGGTATCCCTGGAAATAACCGCAATCCTCTTATCCCATCCACCAACTTGCTTCCAGTTTCTTATCTTCCCTGTATAAATGTCCTTAAGCTCTTGGATACTAAGATTTTTTACTGGATTCAAAGGGTTTACTACTGGGATAATACAGTCATATGCAACTGCAAATGGTACAGGATACCTATTGTTATTAAGGGCCCTTTTTACTTCTTTAATTGTTATAAATCTTGAAGCATCTGCTATATCCGTTGTGCCATCAATGAGTGCCTTTATACCATTTCCTGAACCACCACCAGATATGGAAATGTTTATTTCAGGAAATTCTTTCATAAATGATTCAGCAACCATCTGGGCTATGGGCAATACAGTAGTTGAACCCTTGATCTCAATAGACCCTGCAAAACATATACTTGCTGTGAACATAAAAAAAATAAGACAAGTAAAAGATTTCTTCATACCATTACCTCCTTATAAGGACTATTGTTTAAAGAGATGTGTAGATGATAAATGTTACAAAAATTTTACAACCAAGTTAAATTTGGGTTTATCTGGTCTAAAATTTTACCAAACTAAAGTTATCCAAGACTGCATGTTAATATTAAAGTTGGCAAAAGGCTAAAGGAGAAAGGCTAAGGGATAAAAATCTTTCCTTTTGCCTTTAGCCCTTAGCCCTTTAGCCTTTTGCCTTTAGCCTTTTGCCTTTAGCCCTTAGCCCTTTGCCCTTAGCCTTTAGCCCTTATATACGTATACAATGATTTAAGATCACTAAAAAAACATAAATTTTTTCACGTTTTTCATAGGAAAAGCATATCTATATCTTTTTGAAAATTAAGGATTAAAATCTCCCTTTACCTTAAAGGTATATTTTCATACACTCCCTAAAGGTTTTTGGAACGATTTTCTCAACACAATGACCTTAATTAGGAGAATTGGGCTTGAATAAAATAATCAAGGACAGAAAAAAGACAAAAAAAATCTTTGTTGGAGATGTAGACATTGGCGGTTATGCCCCTGTTAGGGTACAGTCAATGACCAACACAGAAACAACAAATATTAAGGACACTGTTACTCAAATAAAAGGGTTAGAAGAGGTTGGATGTGAAATCATCAGGGTTGCAGTGAATACTGAAGAGGCAGCCTCTGCCATTAGATCAATAAAAAAGGAAATTTCAATTCCATTGATTGCAGACATCCATTTTAACCATAGGCTTGCAGTACTCGCTGCAAAAAATGGGGCAGATGGAATTCGAATAAATCCTGGAAATATTGGTGGGCCAGATAAACTGGATATGATTATAAGCACATGTAAGGATAAGGATATACCTATTCGAATTGGAGTAAATAGTGGATCCCTTGAAAAAAAACTATTGAAAAAACATCATGGTCCAACCCCATCTGCTATGGTTGAGAGTGCACTTAATTGGATATCCTATTTTGAACAGAGGAATTTTTTTAACTTAAAAGTATCACTGAAGTCTTCTTCAGTGGAAGATACAATAGCAGCATATCTTGAATTTTCAAAAAAATCTGATTATCCCGT
>JALWFY010000009.1 GCA_027013815.1 Desulfohalobiaceae bacterium
GGTTATAGGGAATACTCTCCTATGTCCACCTGGCAGCCTACAACAGATGTGTATGAGACAGAAAACAGTTACATAATTCAGATGGAGATCCCTGGCGTGGATAGGGAAGATGTAGATATTGAACTAAAGGACAATAAACTAATGGTTTGCGGCGAAAAGAGATTGATAAAAGAGGCCTCAAATTGTTCTTATCTTATATTGGAGAGGTCCTATGGCCCATTTGCCAGGTCATTCTCCTTGCCACAGGATATAGATAAAGATGGTATAAGGGCATCTTTAAATATGGGGCTTTTGATCATTAGGATTCCAAAAAAGGATATAGAGCCAGAAGAGGTCAAGATCTCTATTCAAGTGGATGATTAATACTTATTTTGGGGGAAGAAAAACATGAACAATCAAATAAAGACAGGGGTATTACTTGGACTTTTAACAGGGCTAATACTCTTGTTTGGTAAACTTATAGGCGGTGAACAGGGACTTGTGTTTGCCTTTGCATTGGCAATTTTTATGAATGTAGGTAGTTATTGGTTTTCTCATAAAATAGTCCTTGCAATGTATAGGGCAAAGGAGGTGAGTTATGAACAGGCACCTGAACTCCACAGGATAGTGGGAGAGCTTGCAAGGAGGGCAGGCATACCAAAACCAAAGATATATATTATACCATCTAAACAACCAAATGCCTTTGCCACAGGCCGTAGCCCTAAAAACAGTGTAGTTGCTGTAACCGAGGGAATCTTAGAGCTAATGACCCCAGAGGAACTAATGGGGGTCTTGGGCCATGAGATGGGACATATAAAAAATAGAGACATTTTAATACAGACCATTGCTGCTACCCTTGCAGGGGTAATTATGTTTGTCTCAGACATGATCAAATGGGCTGCTATATTTGGAATTGGATCAGATGACGAGGATTCTAATCCTTTTGTGGCCATTATTTTGGCAATTGTGGCTCCGTTTGCTGCCATGCTAATACAACTTGCAATTTCCAGGTCCAGGGAATACCTTGCAGATGAGACTGGAGCAAGATTATGTAGAAACCCTGAATATCTTGCATCTGCATTAGAAAAACTAGAAGCATACTCCCAGAGGATACCAATGACCATTGGAAATCCATCTACTGCACACATGTTTATAGTAAATCCTTTTAAAGGAAGTTCTCTGGTAAATCTATTTAGCACACATCCCCCCTTGGAAGAGAGGATAAAGAGGCTTAGAGCTATGTCTATGTATGGATAAATTTTTAGCTATATGTTAAAATAAAATGAGCAGGTTACTGTGGGGCTCAGGTATAACCTGGGCCTTTTTGTTTGCTTTAATTATCAGGTCAAGGAGATGTATTATGAAAAACAAATTAATTTTAACACAGTTATTATTTTTGTTTTTATTTATCCCTAACATGGGGTTTGCAAAACAAGACAATGGTCTCAAGATCAGGAAGAATCTTGTAGTACAGGCAGTGGAAAAGACTGCACCAGCAGTGGTGAACATAAAGGCAGCAAAGGTAGTAGAGAGGTATTCAAATCCATTTAGGGATCTATTTGGAAATGAATTCTTTAACCCTTTCTTTGGTGATATCTTTCCAGGGTACAAACAAAAGTTCCTTGAACAAAGCCTTGGATCTGGGGTTATTATTGATGGTAAGAGGAGGTTGGTGTTGACCAATGCCCATGTGATAATGGGTGCCTCTCAGATCAGTGTAAAACTCTTAGATGGTAGAGAATTTAAGGCAGAACTAGTAGGAAGTGATCCAGATTTTGACATAGCCCTTTTGAGGTTAAAAGGGAAAGGGGTGCTTCCCCAAGCAAAGATTGGTACATCTAGTGATTTAATGGTTGGAGAAACGGTTATAGCCATAGGGAATCCATATGGTTTTGATCATACTGTAACAACAGG
>JALWFY010000010.1 GCA_027013815.1 Desulfohalobiaceae bacterium
TTTTAGCAAATTCCTCTACAAATTCAATATCGTCCCTCCAACCTATTCTAAATTTTACTATAATAGGTATATTTATTTTCTTTTTAATAGTATAAACTATCTTATACGCCTTTTTAGGATCATTTAATAGGGCTGCTCCAAATCCCTTTTTATTTATCCTAGACACAGCACATCCCATATTTATATCAACCCCAAAGAGTCCTTCTTTTTGGACCCTCTCTGCCGCTTTTACCATGATATGGGGGTCATTTCCAAGGATTTGACACACAAGGTCTTGTTTCTCTTCTTTATCCCACCTGAATATATAAGATTTTTCCCTATTTTCCGAAGGAATCATGGATGCTAGACACATTTCAGTATAAAGGAGTCCAGGAGGACAAAAACCACATATCACCTTTCTAAGGACAATATGAGTTAGTCCAGCCATGGGAGAGAGTACCAATCTATTTCTTATTACTTTGTTTCCAATGTTTAAAGGAGTATTTATAAATTTTATTAAATCTTTTTCCATAAGATAAAACCAAAAAAAAAGGCAACCTCTTAAAAGGTTGCCTAAAAAAATTAATCAACTAAAAATTAATAAGGGGTAGCCAAACTCTCATCATCCTTATAAACCTTTTCATCTATCACTTGAGTACCTTCAACAACTGGTTTAGGATCTTTGACTGCCTCAAGCCTAATAAAAGATGATGTATACCAATCACAATCAGCCTTTACCCCTACTCTTTTATATACCTCACATTTCTCCTGATATCTAGAAAAACTAACATCTCCAATAGGATATACACTAAATCTCCGTCTAATATCTGTTATTACAAGGCCCATATCCAAAAATATTTTCTCTATTTCAAACCATTTTCTCTTTGATGCCTCAATCGTGGTAAGTCCCAAATATCCAGTAGACCCCTTTCCCTTTAAAGAAGAAGTGGCCCGTGATATAAATAACTTAAATCCTGGTAGTGTTTCCACAGGGTCAGTTATAAATACGTCAAACTTTCCCTTATATTCATCTGGAAGCACATATTGGGCATCAAAAATATCTGCTTTTAAGGACAAACCCATACTCGCAGATATATTATTTATAAAATCAACCAATCTCTGATCTATTTCCACTACCTGAACCTTTTTGGGAAGTTTAGTTAGAGCAAGGGCAATACTTAGCAAATCATCGTCACCCATGACAAATATCTCTGAATCCAATAAATCACCTCGCTCATATAAAAACTGAACCCGTCTAATCACCCCTTCAGGAGAAATAAATCCCTGATCATATTTTTCAATGGCCTGAGGTCTATTTTTTGTAATTTCCTTCCATTTTTTCAATAACTTATTAAAATATCCTGTTATCTGAAATCCTGTTTTTTCACACATATTACAGGAAGGATCACCAATTTCCTTTAATACTGAAAACTCCTTAGCCACTTCAGGGTTTAGACTTACCCTTCCATTCCTTACTTTGACTATACCTTCTCTTTCTAATTCCCCAATCCTATAAAAAAATTCTTTTAATGAAAGGTCTTGCCTATCTATGAGTTCGTATATGGAAATTTCACCTTTCACACAAAACTGAATAACCTGATTTTTAAATCTGTCCATTTTATCCTCTGTCTATTACCTGATGCTTATAAGAAGTGGGGTTAAATTTTTCTAAAAACAGTTCAAATGCCTTATCTACCTTAGACACATCACCACAGGTAAACACATCTAAATTCACTAACTCATATTCTGGCCAGGTATGTATAGATACGTGTGATTCTTCAACAAGAATCACACCAGTTACTCCATATGGTTGAAATTGTTTATACATTGAACCAATTTTATTAAATCCTGCCTTTTCAGTAACCTCTTCCAATATCTCCTTTACCTTATCTTCATAGGAGATGAGGCCCTT
>JALWFY010000011.1 GCA_027013815.1 Desulfohalobiaceae bacterium
ATCAGGATAAAAGAAACAGCCATTGCGTGGGCAATTGGACTGGCAACTCATAGAGAGATCGATTCAATAAATATTTTACAGGCCTCTCTCCTTGCTATGAAAAGGGCTTTTTGTAGGTTGTCTATAAAACCTGATTTGGTGTATGTAGATGGGATACATGCGCCGCATATTGACGTTCATGTAATATGTGTAAAGAGAGGCGATGATCTCGTACCCCAAATATCTGCTGCCTCTATTTTGGCAAAGACCTATAGAGATAATATAATGAAAAAATTGGACAAAAATTTTCCTGGATATGGATTTGCAATTCATAAAGGTTATGCTACAAGATATCACTTAGAGAAGCTAAAGGCCATGGGCCCTTCAAGGATACATAGAAAGTCCTTTAAAGGTGTAAAAGAATTAATAGAACTCAGGCATTGCCAATTAACCTTAAAGGATTATTATACGGGCTAATTGACTATGATAATGAATGGGATGAAAATTATAAACAAACTATTTAACTAACTAACGTTCCGAAATCTGCAGGTTAATATGAAAAGTGGCAAAGGGCGAAAGGCACATGAGGCTAATGGCAAAAGGCCAAAGGCGAAAGGGCTTCAATATGATTTTGGATGTTGAATTTTGGATTTTGGATTAATTTTTAATATGTATGTATTAGGTAATGGGTATTGGATAAAGAGGTATTAATTTTTAACCTAGCACCTAGAACCCAATACCCTAAACCTTATTTTAATTTAAAATTCAAAATTTATAATTCAAAATTTAACAAATATCCCCTAGCCTAATGTAAACAATGGGTTAGGATTCAGAAAAAACATAAATTTTTCACGTTTTTGGAAGAAAAAGCATAATGGCTCCAAATACTCAATTTACAGGAAAAAGGGGGGAAGATATTGCTTGTGATTTTCTTGTAAAAAAGGGGTATAGGATTTTACACAGGAATTTTAGAACCAAAAAGGGTGAGATTGATATAATTGGAGAGCTAGAAAATACATTGGTATTTTTTGAAGTAAAGAGTAGAAAGAGTTCTAAATATGGCTATCCCAAGGAATATGTATCTAATTTAAAAAAGAAAAGGATATTACATGCTGCCTGTTTCTATTTAACAAAAAAGGGCTTCTGGAGTAGACCTGTAAGGTTTGACATAATTGGTATTATATTTGGGCAAGGCGAGGTAAAGATTGAACATGAAAAGGACGTCATCCAGATCAGCGATCCTGTGGATAGTAGCAACTCCTATTGGCAACCTTGGTGATATTTCCAAAAGGGCAATAGATACTCTAAAAAAGGTAGATCTTATTCTTGCGGAAGATACAAGGACAGCAACCAATCTTTTAAATTTCCTAGGTATAGGGAAAAAAAAATTTATCAGTATTTATGATGAAGTGGAAAAAGACCGTGTTCCAGAGGTTATTAAGTATTTAAAAAAAGGTTTAAGTATTGCCTTAATGTCAGAGGCAGGCTCACCTGTTATCTCAGACCCTGGTTATTTAATAGTTCGGGAATGTAAAAGACAGGGCATCAAAGTTTCAGTCTTACCAGGTCCTTGTGCCCCAATATGTGCTTTAATGATCAGTGGCATAGAGCCAACCCCTTTTACCTTTTTGGGATTTTTGCCAAGAAAGGAAGGAGATAAAAAAAAGATATTTTCAACCTTTAATCATATTAATTCTACATTAGTCTTTTTTGAGAGAAAGTCCAGGCTGATGAATTCTTTAAAGATAGCAAACCAAGTACTTAAGGGGGATAGAGAAGTTGCAATAGTTAGGGAACTTACTAAGATATATGAAGAGGTGATAAATTTTCCCTTGTCAGAATATGAGAAACTTAGGGAATTGAAGGGAGAGATCACAGTAGTGATATCTCCACCAAGGGGTTTAGAGA
>JALWFY010000012.1 GCA_027013815.1 Desulfohalobiaceae bacterium
ATTTTCAGGTATCTCGCCTCCATGCCCGGTGGCTCGTAAGGTAATGCTGCTCTAATGTGACTCACGTACTTATGCACAATAAGACTTCACCTCTATCTCTCCAACGTGTTAATTGTTATTACAACTTTCTTCTCTTTCTTCTCGTACCTGTGTAGCACAGTTTTTGGAAAAGTTAACCATACACCATTCTGCCGTATCTAGTAGTTAGCATATGCTGGACATTTAACTCAAGCTAGTCGTTATACATATGTTATTGTATTTTTCTCAGTATCAACTTATCTAGTAGACTTATAGAAACAGTCGCTGAGTGTAGCAAGGGTCACTGGAAAATGCCTGTTTCAGTACAGATCCTGAAGATTAGACCTGAAGCTGTAGGTATGGTAACTCAGATTCTCAGATCTAGAGGTAGTGAATATGTATATGCTGTTGACGTTATTGACAACATAGAAGTCGAGTTAAGGATACATGTTGCTGAGGTTAATGAGAACAAGTACGGTCTAAACACGCTGCTATTATATAGATCACATAGTACACTTCTATAAGAGAGAGCTAAGAGATGGCAGATCAGTAACTGAGAGGGTACCTATTAAGACTATAGAGGACGTAGCAGTACAGTTATACTATAGGGTACCGCTACAGGACTCTAATCCTCTAGAAAACATAATAGCAATCTTCCCTGCACGCACAGCACACTTATTCGTGGAAAGTGTGGTAAGATACTTAAGAAGAGGTGGAATAGTTAGTCAAAACCCATTTCAGGAAATTAGGATACAGATAGATAGGCAGACCGAGTCGAAGATACGAGCATTATTTGAAAATATCGTAAGAGTATCTGTTCGCGATCTAGTAGATGATAGGCTAAGTGCACTTGGATTTAGCGGTACTAGCATAACAGAGACTCTAGAGTGGAAAAGACCATTTTACGATCTTGAAGGAAAA
Source organism: Desulfohalobiaceae bacterium (assembly GCA_027013815.1). Lineage (GTDB taxonomy): Bacteria > Desulfobacterota > Desulfovibrionia > Desulfovibrionales > Desulfothermaceae > Desulfothermus. Next base: position 940 of record JALWFY010000012.1, read on the forward strand.
GCATCATCAATAGCTGTGAGACATAGAGGGTACTGGATAATGATCTCTTCACGCGGCATAATATTATCACTATCAGCGAATGTTGAGAAAGTAAAAGAGGAAATAGTGTACGAAGTTATAGAGAAGCTACATAGAGTCGGTGCAATAAAGATTGTCAGCTCTTAGATAAACCACCTCTTCGCTATAACCTTGACTAGAATATTTATAAATGGAATAAGACTCTCTCTTTCAAGAATTACCTTCAAGAAAGGCTTATTCACAGTCTCTTCTAAACGAAGTCTCACCCTATTCCCTATGCCAACTACGTCTTTACTATCCTTAATTATCTCTTCAAGTTTTCTTCTTAACTTTTCAAGATCATCCTTGCTATCTCCATACACTCTTAGAAAGATTGCTTCCTCAAGCTTCACATCAAGTTTATTACTAACATTTTTCAACATCGATAGTATAAAAAGACATGTATCTCTAATAACATTAGCTATATCGGTTCTGGCTAGCGGAATAATATCTATCTTGACTTCTGATATATAGGGACCTCTACTTGACATTTCTTCCATATTTTCATTATAACTAACCAACACGTCACCTAGCCAGTCTTCTGCAAGGACGTACCCTACATGTACTATAAGTTCAGTATCACCATGCTTAATCTGGTATAGTCCACTTCCCTTAGACTTACCTCCTAGCTCTCTCACAATATCCTCTACAATACTAGCCTTATCTAGCTCTATAATCTCAGCAAACTTCAACTGTACAGTAAATACAAAGTCTAGATTACCATACCTTGACTTAAATACGACTTCTCTCAAATATTCACTAATGCTCTTAACAACCTCTTTCCCAACCTCCTTCGCAATATCTGCGAAAACAGCACTAGACAAACCGCCTAGATCAGCCATTGTCCCACCGGCTCCCAACCACGTCAATCTTTAG
>JALWFY010000013.1 GCA_027013815.1 Desulfohalobiaceae bacterium
AGTTTAAATGCAAAGAGCCTATCCCCCTTTATTATCACCCCCTTTGGATCTCCAGTAGTGCCAGATGTATAGATTATCTCAAGTGGAATATTTAGCTCTTTATTCCTATTTTTTAATTCTATTTCTCTCATATCCTTAAAATATTCTTGCAAATCAGGGTATTGTTCTCTAACTGGGGCTTTAAAACCATCTTTATAAACCACTCCTATGACCTTTAATTCCCCTATATCTTTTATTGCTTTTTTTACAGTATCATAGAACTCATTTGAAAATATTATGCCCTTAGAACCTGAATTTAGAATTTGAAATTTTAATCTATCTGACATTGCCCTAGGGTCTATTGGCACGACCACTGTCCCAGTCATAGATGCTGCAACTAGTGCGTATATAAATTCTGGATGGTTCCTCATAACAAGACAAAACCTATCCCCTTTAGAAAACCCCATATCTTCTAGTAGCTTGGCAATGATTTTTCCCTTTATATAAATATCCCTATATGTGATTATCTCATCTTCAAACTCGCCATTTTCAAAGGTAAGCACAGGAAAATCTGGCATTAAATCATATTTTTTTTCTACCTCATCTGCCAAAAGCCCTTCTATATATTGTCTGTCCATCTCTTGCCCCCATAGATTATACTTTTTCTAAAATATGAATACACATTGCAGCCTCTTCCAATCCAATGTTACCACCACCATTCTCTGTGAGTCCAATCCTTGCACCTAAAACCTGCCTCTTTTCTGCCTCACCCCTAAGTTGCACTACTATTTCATGGATCTGGGCTAGACCTGAGGCACCAATTGGATGTCCCCTGCATTCAAGCCCACCACTTGTATTTATTGGTTTACTCCCACCAAGCCTAGTTGCCCCAGATTCAGCAAAAATTCCCCCTTCTCCCAATCCACAAAAACCCATTGCCTCGCACTGATGGAGTTCACCATAAGAAGTTGCATCATGTAGTTCTGCTACATCTATGTCATCAGGGCCAACACCAGCCTGTTCATATGCTAGCTTGGCCATCCTTTCTCCAATGTCCTCATCATCAATTTCCCTGTCCTGTCCTGAACCCAAGACTGATGCCAAGACCTTAACAGGTCTAGGATTTGGCAATTTCTTCAAAAAACTCTCTGAACACACGATCGCTGCAGCAGCCCCATCTCCAATTGGGGCACACATAGACCGGGTCAAGGGATATGCAACAGGTTTATCATTTAATACCTCTTCTACACTCATATCCTTTTGATATTGGGAAAGTGGATTAAGTGACCCGTGAAAGTGGTTCTTTGCTGCAATCACAGCAAGTTGTCTCTGGGTAGTTCCAAATCTGTTCATATGCCACCTAGCACCTAAGGCATAGGCATCCATAAATACACTCCTACCAGTACCTGGTGGAGAATCATCACCTGAATTTATGTTAAAAGACCTACTTAATTCCTCAAATAACTTCAATTGATTGGAAAAATTCTCCACGTCCATACATGATGCATATGCAAGCAATGACATATTTTTGTCTTCATGGGTTATTTTTTCAGAGCCAACGGCTAGGGCAACATCAAACATCCCTGCCTTTATACCCATAATAGCAAGGTGTATGGCAGTAGAACCACCTGCACAGGCATTTTCCACATTTACTACTGGGATAGAGCCAATACCCATAGATCTCAACACTACCTGTCCTCTAATTGAATGTTGATTGGAAAACATGCCCCAAAAAGTATTGGAAAAAAATGCTGCCTGTATTTGTTTTTTCTCAAGTCCACAATCTTTTAAACAAATTTGGATTGCATCTAACGCCATATCCCTCACGTTTTTTTCAGGATATTTTGAAAATCTTATCATACCTACACCAATTATATACACTCTCATATTT
>JALWFY010000014.1 GCA_027013815.1 Desulfohalobiaceae bacterium
CTACAACCCACAAATCTTTAAGGGGGCCGAGGGGTGGTTTTATCTTGAGTTCAAAGGAATTAGGTAATAAATTGGATTCTCAAATATTTCCTGGAATTCAAGGTGGACCACTTATGCACATTATAGCTGCCAAGGCAGTGGCCTTTAAAGAGGCCATGAGCCATGACTTTAAGGAATATCAGACACAAGTTTTAAAAAATGCCAAGGCAATGGCCAAGGCACTTATGGAGGCTGGATTTGATTTAGTGACCAATGGAACGGATAACCATTTAGTCTTAATAGATTTGCGCGATAAAGGTCTTACAGGCAAGGAAGCAGAACAAGTTTTGGAAAAAGTAGGCATTACTGTTAACAAGAATGCAGTTCCTTTTGAGGACAAACCAGCCAAAATAACCTCAGGGATAAGGATGGGGAGTCCGGTAATCACCACACGTGGGATGAAGGAACAAGATGTATATCAAATAATAGACTGGGTGGTACAGAGCCTGGAATGTAGAGATAATGAAACAGCTTTGGCAAAGATCAGGAGAAAGGTGAGGGAGTTTGCAATGCAATTCCCACTATATACCCCATCACCAAAATATATATCAAAAACCCCCCATATACAACAACAAGAATTGGTCATGATTTAAACTTAAAAATAAGGGGCCGTAGTGTAAAGTATCTCCTACGGCCCCTTATTTTTTGTCTGTGTTATTATATTATTTTATCTTTTCCATATATCTCAGAAATTCATTTCCAGATGACATAATTATTGTTGAATTTTCATCAATACTGTTTTTATAGGCCTCAAAAGACCTGATTAAGTCAAAGAATTTTTCATCCTGCTTATATGCCTGTGCGTATATGGTAGTGGCATTGGCATCCCCTTCACCTTTTATTATCTCGGCTTTTTTATTGGCCTCAGCCAGTAATATTGCCCTTTCCTTTTGTGCCTTTGCCTTTATTATTGCGGCTTGTTCGTACCCTTCAGATCTATACATTTTGGCCTCTCTTTCCCTTTCTGATCTCATCCTGGCATAGATTGCTTTTTGATTTTCTGGAGGGAGGTCAGTCCTTTTTATCCTCACATCAATTACTTGTATACCATATTTTTTGAGTTCTTTTTTTACGTCCTGTGTTACACTCTTCATGATTTCACTTCTCTTTGATGAAACAATGTCAATTAATTGGTATCTACCAAGGGCAACACGCAACTCTGAGTATACAATGTCGTCTAGTCTTGCCAAACCACCTGGAATGGTCACTGCTGTCCTATAAAAACGTAAGGGATCATATATCCTCCAACGGGTATAATTGTCTACTACAAGGGTCTTTTTGTCTTTTGTTATCACCTCTGCAGGTGGAGAATCATATTCTAATATCCTGTGGTCAAACTTTTTTACCTGTTGTATTAAAGGGATTTTAAAATGGAGTCCTGGTCCTACAGCATCACCTACAGGCTTCCCAAGTTGCAACACTATTGCCCTTTGGGTCTCGTCTACTGTATAAAAGGATTGGGATATTCCCATTAGTATTAAAATTATTACAATGAAAACTCCGCTATATTTATTCATGAACTACTCCTTATTTTTGTTTTTGTAGATTAAAGAGCGGTAGGGCCTTGTTGCCAATAGATTTAGAGATAATGATCTTGTTTTTTACTTTCTTTAGTACATCTTCCATTGTCTCTAGGTACAGTCTCTTTCTGGTTACTAGTGGGGCCTTTTTATATGCATTTAATAATTTTAAAAATCTACTTGCCTCTCCTTGAGCCATCCTGATTTTGGTCTCCTTATACGCCTCTGCTTGGTTTACAATTAGGGCTGCCTTTCCCCTGGCCTTGGGGATGATTTCATTCCTATAGGCCATTGCCTGATTGATTAGCCTG
>JALWFY010000015.1 GCA_027013815.1 Desulfohalobiaceae bacterium
ATTAGCTCAGGAAGGGGATATGCAGCCACATATCCCAGGATATTTGACTTTGTCATATATCCTGCAACTATTCCTGTTAAATACCTTGCCTGATACATCCTCGCAAAATATGTCCCAACATTTTTTGCCCTTTTAAAACCTGAACAGTGCATAAATATTACCTTGGGGAACCTTTTGGCTATCTTGATAACAGAATCCATATATCCATAACTAGTTGCAAAGATCAGCGCATACCCCTGCCTTGCCATATTTGTGAGAACCCTTTCTACATCCTGTCCTTCTCTAATGGACTCAAGGTAAAAGGTCTTGACACCTGGTAACTTGGCTACTTCTCTCCTCCCTAAATCATGGGCATAGGAATATCCAGCATCTCCCACAGGTGATACATAGATAAATCCCACCTTTATCTCCTTTGCCATCAAAGGAGAAGTAAATAAAAACACAAATAAAAATAAGATTCCCCGTAATTTCTTCCTCATATCAGTCCTCTCCTATGTTTTGAAAATTGATTATAACCCGGAAAAAACAAAAATTTAATGATATCTAGTAAATGGTCAACTTAGAAGTCAAGTCAAATCCCTTCTGAATCTTAATATAAGCTTTTCCTCTCAAAAAAGTGAAAAAAATTTACAGTTATCAGAACGTTAGTTTGGTAACTTTTAGAAGATATCATCTCTCCTATGGGTAAGAGAGGGTATTTGTTCCCTTACCTCTTTTAATCTTTTTTTATACACTTCTGAATACATAATGGTTTCTTGTTCTCCTATATCAGCCAATTTTATGCCAAATGGATCAAATATAGAACTCCTACCACAAAAATTCTTTGCACAAAGGTTTGCACACACAACATACATGGTATTTTCAATTGCCCTGGCCCTAAGTAGGGTAATTAGATGTTCTTCTTTTAAGATCCCTTGATACCATGCTGAGCAAATAACACTAATCTCTGTGCCATTAATTGCCTGATATCTGTATAATTCAGGAAACCTCAAGTCGTAGCAAATAGATACACTTAGTTTGAATCCCATATAGTCGATTATTTGCGGTGGATGATTTCCAGCGCATATGTAATCTTCTTCCTTATAACCAAAGGAGTTAAAGAGATGGAGTTTTCTATATAAAATGTCAATATCACTATTTCTTGAAACAAATATCACACTGTTATATGGGAGTTTTCTATTTGGAGAAGGCTCCCACCCAGTTGTTATAATGTCTATCTTATATGATTTGGCAATCTGTGCAATAGATGATGAAAATCTATCAAATTCTAAAGACAAAAGATAAGGTGTGTTTTTTTTGTCAAATACCCCCATGGACATTTCAGGAAAGACCAATAAATCAACATTAGCTTCATGGGCAAGGGTTGCATGTCTTTTTATTATTTTTAAACTGTTATCAACTTCTCTATACCCAGTTATCTGGGATACTCCAATGGTAATCATTTAAAATCTTCCTTAATCAAGATATGCTTATTAAAATACACAAATTCTCCATCACAAAAAAGAGAAACAGGATATATCTCCACACCCATATTCCTTGCCTTGAAAAATTCCTGGGCAAATTCAGGATCTGTATCTTTATTAGGACAAAAATATTTTGGTTGTTTAGAAAATATAAGTATTATCATAGCTGCCCTATCCCCTCTTTGTTTCAAAGAAATCAAGGTGGTTACGTGCTTTTTGCCCCTTTTTGTTGGGGCATCTGGAAATAGGGCATAATAGTCTTTGATCAAGGTGCAGCCCTTGGTCTCTATCCAGATATTCTTGTCTCCAATCTTTCCCAAAAAGTCCAACCTTCCATGTTCCACCTTTACCTCTGCCTTTAGGTCAAAAATAGAAGACAATTCAGGGATAAGAGATCTTTTTAGGATTATTTCTGTGAACACCCTGTGATAGGCTGAATTTACAAAGATCCATTCATTGTCTTTATTTGCACAAATCAGGTCCCATGAGGTCTTTCGGTTTTTATTTTTTGCCTGAGCTATTAATACCTTATTGCCACTGTATAAAAGCTCCCTTAATCTACCTGGGTCATGTACATGGACTTGTTCTATTATATTTAAATGATTTAACTTTACCAATGATAAAAACCTATTGGGTCGGTCTAAAAATGTCCCTTTTATAACAGGGGGGAGGGTAAATATCTTGATCACTTAAACACCTCTCCAGCTTCTCTGTACCACAATAATAGGTCTAGATGGTCCATTGGGATTTGAATATCCCTTGAAAATTTTCTCATTTTTTCTTCAATACTTAGGTATTTTCCTTTGGATAATGTCTTTGGGATCTCATCTATTACATTAAATCTATGCAGATTCCTCAAAATATGTCTGTCTAATATTGCAATATCATCCCCCTTACCAATATTTCTCAAAAAATGACTTGCCTCTTTCATGCCAAGCCCTTTTATGGTCTTTACCAAAAATACCCTAATTTCATAGGGGGATTTAAAACCTTCAAGTTGTTCTTTTATACATATTTTACCATTTTTTGAGAACCTTAATATAGCTTGGACAATGTATTGGGACTTTTTGTATTTAAATCTAACCCCTGTTAAATACTCAAGTATTTCTTGGGGATCAGGAGATGACAATACATTTTGTGTCTTAATCTCCTCAATACACCTCCAGCAAACCCTTGCCTTGGATTGAGGGGTCAAGAGACAAAATAAGAGCTCAAACAATATTTCTCTATCATCTTGTTCATACACCTTTTTAAACTCATTTAACCTGGTCTCAATCTCTGGCCTTATTTTTTTGTATATTTCCCTAAGTTCTTCATACATATCTGATCCTAAAAATTAATTTGTGTTATTTTGAATTATGTGCAATTCAAAAAGACCATTTCAAATTTTTATTTTCTCCTTGTCAAGTATAGGACAAATCATTATCATACCGCCGTTGTGCTTTTAAACATAGTTTAATTTTAAAAAATAAGTTAATTAAAGGAGATGCGTATGAGTTTTTCTCTTACCAAAGAGCAGCTACTTATCCAAAAGACAGCAAGGGAATTTGCAAGAAAGGAATTACTTCCAAAGGCTGCTGAAAGGGATAAAAATGAGGAATATCCAGCAGATAGTCTTAAAATAATGGGTGAGTTGGGATTTTTGGGAATGCTGGTCCCAGAAAAATATGGTGGCATAGACGTAGACACTGTCTCTTATGCCCTTGCCTTGACAGAAATTGCCTATGCTTGTGCATCTACAGCAGTTATTATGTCTGTGCATAATTCCCTTGCATGTGGATGTATCTTAAACCACGGCACAGAAGAGCAAAAGCAAAAATATTTAATACCCCTGGCAAATGGAGATTATATTGGATCTTTTGCCCTATCAGAGCCAGAAGCAGGGTCAGACCCCGCCAGTATGACCACTACAGCAAAGAAGGAAGGGGATTATTATATCCTAAATGGGACAAAGAGATGGATTACAGGCGGTGCCACATCTCATCTATTTATAGTACTTGCAAAGACCAATCCAGAGGAGAAACACAAAGGGGTATCTGCCTTTATTGTTACAAGGGACATGGAAGGATTTGTTACAGGGAGAAAAGAAGAGAAAATGGGTCTTAGGGGATCTGATACAACAGACATAATATTTGACAATTGTAAGGTGCCTGCAGAGAATCTTTTGGGGAAAGAAGGACAGGGATTTTATGTGGCTATGTCAGGGCTTGATGCAGGTAGGATTGGTATTGCTGCCCAATCCCTTGGTGTTGGATGGGCAGCATTGGATTTAGCTGTGCAGTATTCAAAGGAAAGGGTGCAGTTTGGAAGACCTATTTGCGAAAATCAGGGCCTTAGATGGATGATAGCTGATATGGCAGTGGACGTAGAGGCAGCAAGGCTCTTGGTATTAAATGCTGCATCTAAGAAGGACAGGGGAGAGAAGTGTTCTAAAGAGGCATCTATGGCAAAGTTGTTTGCATCTGAAATGGCAAACAGGGTAACAGCAAATGCCCTTCAAATCCATGGTGGATATGGATATACCAAAGAATTTACTGTGGAAAGGCTATATAGGGACGCAAGGGTATTTACCATATATGAAGGGACCTCTCAGATCCAGAGGATAGTTATTGCAAATGAGGTCATAGGCGACAAAAAAAAGAGAAAGAAAAAATAGATAAGGGGGCTAACTAGCCCCTTTGTCTACTTTTCCCTGGATATTTTATTAAATTTATCTAAAATAACCTTAGCCAGTCTCACACTGGCCCCATCTACCATCCTACCATCCACAGAAACACTCCCAATCCCCAATTCCTGGGATTTATTATACGCATCTACAATCTTTTGACATCGTTTTACATCGTCCTTGTCTGGGGAATAGATGTCATTTATTATATCTATTTGTGATGGATGTATGGCCCACTTTCCATCAAAACCAAGGTATTTACTGATTATACACGATTTTTTGAGCCCTTCTGGATCCTTAAAGTTCCCATATGGAGCGTCAATTGCAAGTACACCTTTTGCCTTTGCTGCCATGGCTATTTTGCTGAGCGGGAAATGAAACCTATGCCCAGGATAAAATTCCTCTTCCTCTCCATGTCCACTTATGCCTTTAAAAAACATACCCAATGATACACTGTAGTCTGCAATACCAAATACCAATGACCTTATCCTGTGTGATGCATTCACTATCTCCCTTATGTTCAACATACCCTTTGCAGTCTCTATAGATATCTCAATCTCAATGTTTTTATTTATACCAAGCCCATTTTCCATTTGATTTAGTAAAGTATCCACCCATATAACATCATTTTGAGATTCTACCTTTGGTATTACAATACTCTCGATCTTGTCCCCCACTTTTTCAACAACGTCTATTAGGTCCTTATATGCAAATGGAGTGTCACTTGAATTTATCCTATATGAAACATTCTGTTTATCTATATCTTCTTGGGTCATAAAATCAATGAGTAGTTGTCTTGCCTTTGACTTCTCTTCCATAGGTACACTGTCTTCTAGATCATACATTATCATATCTGCATTTAATGATTTTGATTTGATTAACATCTTTTCTCTATTTGCAGGTACTGATATAACTGAGCGTTGTAAGATATTTTTTTTCATATTATTCTCCCCCTTATTTGTGATTTATTGTGGTTATATTATGATATATTTTTCCATTATTTAGGACATACGATATATTAATACATCCATCTGTTGCTGTGTTGTACGTCTTGATATTGTGTATATGAAAATATCTCATCCACTTTTTATCTGGAAAACCAAATCTATTTAAATATCCAGAACTAATTATTGCTATTTTGGGATTTACTTTTGTCAAAAATATCCTTGAGAAGCTATTTTTACTTCCATGGTGTGGGACTATTAATATATTTGATCTTATATTAAACTTTGATAGATATCTTAAAATACTTGAATCTACGTCAGAAGTTATAAATAATACTGGTTTGTTGTGATATATTAATTTTAAAATCAATGCACTATTGTTTGTATTTCTATAATAGTTATCTATTGGATTCATTACTTTAATCCATAGATTTTTCTGTATTTTGATTATATTGCCCTTTTTTACAACATGTATTGGTATTTTTCTATACCTTGCAATCTTTAAAAAATAATTTAATGCTTTTTTTGTTTTAAATAACCCATTGTAATAAAAATCACCTATTTTATATTTTTTGATTAAATAAAAGAGTCCTCCTATGTGATCTGTATCAGGATGTGTAAGGATCAACTTATCTATTGTCGGAAGATTTAAGTAAGTCAATACTGGGGAAAGCACAACCCTACCAAAATCAAAATTTTTATTCCATGTTCCTCCACCGTCTATTAGTACTCTATTTCCCATATATTCTATTAAAATACTCTGCCCTTGACCAACGTCTAATACCTTTATCACTAGTTTATCTTTAAAATGATCAATATATTTCATTGATATTGGTATTGAAATCATTAAAAATGAAATTATTAACAAGATATATTTATATATATTTTTTTTGAACCTTAAAAAAAGTGTCATGAACAAAAGATAATATCCAATTATCATAAATGAATTTGGTCTTATACTTGGCAATGTTGTCAACAAATGGATATTATTTAAATATTGGAGTAAATTTATACATAAAGATATTATTTTATCACAAATTAATATTAAAAATTTAGATATACCCGTTGTTAAATTAAAGATGGAGCATATTGTTGCAAATATCATACATGGCAGTATAATAAATCCAATTATTGGGATAAATACTACATTTGTATAAAACGCCATGGATATTTCACCAAAGTAATAGGATATTATTGGGTATAAAATCATATTTATAATAAATGAGATCAATAAAATAGATATTGTATAATACAAAATTTTATTAGACCTTATATATCCTGGAATTTTTTTGTCTAACTTTGGAAATATCAAAATAATTGCAAGTACTGACATGTAAGATAATTGGAGTCCAATATCAAATATTGAAAACGTATCCATTAAAATCAACAATAAAAAAGAGATAAATAAACCATCTATTATTGCGTATTTATGATTTTTCAAAAACAAAATGGCCCAGCAAAAGAACATCACGCTTGCCCGTATTATAGATGGTCTTGTCTCACTAATTACAAAAAAACAAATCACCAGTACTCCAGCTATTATACACCCTAATTTTTGTCTTGGAATTTTTAGAAATATTTCAGGGTAGATATAACCAATTATATATGCAATAATAAATCCCAAAAGGGCCACAAATCCCACATGTAGCCCTGATTGGGCAATTAAATGGGAAAGGGATCCCTTTCTTAAAAGCTCCATATGATTAGTGGTTACATAACTCCTATCCCCAGTTATTAGTGACAAGAGAATACCCTTGTTTTGAATGTTTTTCATTTCATTAAGCAGTCGTTTTTTTACATAATCTTTAATCTTCCACAAAAAATTTGCATTGCCTTGCACTGTTATTATATTATTTTTCCATTTATTAGTGTACATGACAATATGTATGTTTTTAAGTTCATAGAGACCCTTATAATCAAAGACTCCTGGGTTTAAATAACCCCTGATTTTTTTTAGTCTAAAAATTCCTTTTATTTGTTGGCCAGGTAGGACTGTGCAGGATCTATCATATATCTTCCACAATACATATGAGTTTATCTTGTATTTCTTTCCCTTATATTTACAAACCACATGTTTTAAAATTGTATATATCCTATGGTTGGGATAAGTTAATAAATGGTCTACATCTGCCTTTAAGAATATTTTTTTGTTTAAAGGTACATGGTCATGATATCTTGATTTATTTTGTCTGATTTTTGCAATTGTAAACCCTAAGATAAAAAAGATTATGCAAAAAATTAATGTCTTCTTGCTAATATTATTTATTGATGCAATGAATATCATTAAAATGATACAAAGGATTCCTGGTATTGGAAATATAATAGAGAATATTCCTAAGGCATAGGATATTATATAAAAATGATAGGGAAAAAGGATATGGATATTTGAGGAGATTGGTCCTTTATTATTTGTTGTCTGACTTCTAATATCCAAGATTAATTGCGTCCTAATTATTTTAAACTAGAGCTTATAGCTCTATTAAATAGATGATACCTGGATTTTAATGTCCTTGACAGTATTATAATTGAAGATAGAATTTAATTTATGCCTATACTCGGTTTGGGTCTTATAATTATCTTCCTGACATTAAAGATACATAAAAAATTTGTAAGGGGCAATAATTACCTATTAAGTATGTTAAAGGTGTATGGGACTTTAAATAAAAATCCCATAAGGCTAGTTATACAAATTATGGAATAAATAGATTGAAAAAAAGCTGGACTTTGTGTTGATTTTTTTTAAAAAGGTCTAGGCAGTTAAACTCTTACAAGACATTGGAGATGACAAATGAAAAATATTCCACTTGAAAAAAGGATTATCTTTGCCTTGGACGTAGAGGATGAGACCAAGGCATTAAAATGGATTGAGCTATTATCTGATAAGGTGAAATTTTTTAAAATTGGATTAGAACTATTTATCAAAACCGGTTTTTCTCTAATAGATGAACTCTTAAATAGGGAATGTGAGGTAATGCTGGACCTAAAGCTCTATGACATCCCAAAGACTGTATATAGGGCAGTGAAACAAATAGTTAAAAGGGACATACGTTTTTTAACAGTACATGGGAACTATGATATAATGAAGGCAGCAGTTGATGCTGCTCCTCCTTCGTTAGGGATACTAGGTGTTACAGTACTCACCTGTTTGGACCAAAAAGACCTCATGGAAATGGGATATCCATTGGACATCAATGAATTGGTTCTAAAAAGGGCCATGCTTGCAAAACAGGCAGGTTGTGTTGGAGTAGTGGCATCTGGTTTAGAGGCACAAAAGATAAGAAAAGAAATTGGAGAGGACATTGTGATTGTAACTCCTGGTATTAGGCTAGCACAGAATTCAAAGGAGGATCAAAAAAGGGTCGTTACCCCAAAAGACGGAATACTCATGGGTTCTGACTACCTGGTGATTGGTCGTTCCATTAGGGATGCCAAGGATCCAAATGCAGTAGTGTCGTCTATTTTTAATGAAATAAAAGAAATATAATGACCTAAAAAAACAACTTGACAAAAAAATAAAATATATATAAAGTGCCTTTTCTGTTAGGGCGGGTAGCTCAGTTGGGAGAGCATCGGCCTTACAAGCCGGGGGTCACAGGTTCGAGCCCTGTTCCGCCCATGAGGAGCCGTAGTTCAGTTTGGTTAGAACGCCGGCCTGTCACGCCGGAGGTCGCGAGTTCGAGTCTCGTCGGCTCCGTAAAAAAAGGGTCTCAATGAGAGACCCTTTTTTTTTGCTTATGAATATCTTACCGCAACCACATCTATTGACAATCCCAATAAAATCCTTTTTTAAAATTGCATCTATTATAATGGTGAGATATGCTTTTTATTTCAACAACGTGAAAAAAATTTACTTTTTTTCTAAATCCTAAGTCATTGTATATAATGGCAAAAGGCAAAAGGCTAAGGGCTATTTTTTAATTTTAATTTTGAATTATAAATTCTAAATTTTGAATGAAAAAAGGATTAATCCAAAATCCAAAATTCAACATCCAAAATTATATTAATGGTTTTCGCATTTTGCCCCCCTTCATATTAATCTCCAGATTTCGGAACTTTAGTTTGTTAAATAATTGGTCCTTATGAAACAGGTTGTAATTATTGCAAATAAGGCATATCATGTATGCACCATTGATGATGTTAAATAACAATATCTCTTAATCTAATGTCCAAAACTAAGGGGATATAATAATGTATAAGGAACATTTATCTTCTTTAGAACAAGTAAAGAAAATCAATCTTAAAGATAAAAAGCTGTTGATACCAAAGATGCATCCCTTTGGAGCCCCATTGTTGGCAGCTAGTTTTCAGGCATTTGGAGTAGATGGTATTGTAATGGATACGTATAAAGGATTGGAACTTGGAAAAGAATATACCTCGTCTAAAGAATGTTTTCCATGCCAGGTGACATTAGGGGATGTATTGCTTTTTTTGGAAAAAGAAAAAAATAGATTGGGTAAAAATTTCAATCCATCAGAGTATGTATATTTTATGCCTGAATCTGATGGGCCTTGCCGGTTTGGGATGTACAATAAGTTTCATAGGATTGTACTAGACTCTATACCTGAATATAGTGATGTCCAGATATCCTATCTCTCTACTCTAGATTCCTATGATACTGAAGGGATACTGCCTAAAGAAGATGCTTCTAAGTTTAAAAGACTTGCATATGTGACTACCTTGGTTGCAGATGTGTTTGACCGTATATTGTGGAGGGTCAGGCCTTATGAAAGGGAAAAGGGCTCATGTGAGAGGCTAATCAAAGAGTATTTGTGGGAGTTTACCCGTTTAATATCTCAAAGGGGTAGAGAGCTGCCATTTTCATCTATGTTTAAAATGTTGTCTCAAATGGCAAAAAAGGCAAAAAAATTAATTGACCCAAACATACCAAGGAGGCCTCAAATAGGAATAGTGGGAGAGATCTATTTAAGGTCTCATCCTGAGTCCAATCAAGACATTATCAAAAAAATTGAATCGCTTGGTGGAGAGGTGGTGAATGCATCCCTTGGAGAATGGCTAAACTTCGTTACCTTTGAGGCCAGGAGAAAGTTAAAAAGGGAGATGAAAAAATATCTACACCAAAAAAGATGGAGGTCCTTAAAGAATAGTTTCAAGGCATGGCTGGCAAAGGATATAGAGGCAAGGTATCAAAAAATGAGACAGGGCCAGGTATATTCTGCGGTTACAAAATATTTAGATATACATGTGGACCATGAAATAGAGGAATTGGAAAAAAAATTAGAGAATAAATCCATATATTCTTTTGAGGTAGGGACCGAGGCCTGCCTTAGCATTGCAGGGGCAATTACCTATATTCAAGAAAATTTTCATGGTATAGTAAATGTGTTTCCATTTACATGTATGCCTTCTACCATATGTTCAGCTATATTAAAGCCAATCCTTAGACAAAGACATATCCCGTATATTGATGCCCCGTATGATGGAACTATCCAACCAAACAGGGAAATAGCGCTTAGGACATTTATGTATCAAGTGAGGCTAAGGCAAACACAACTATCCTCTATATAACTCTTCAAATCTCCTTGACTAATCCCTTTTTAGACTTACTCTTAATTATGACATCACACCAATTAATAGTTTTTAAAATAAGCGGAAGATTAACCGCTTATTTTTTTGCTAGTGGATGAGATCTATTTCTATGCAACTATCTGGGAGGACAAAAAATGGGAGTTACTTATAAAGACTATTATAAAATCCTTGGAGTTCCACGTGATGCATCTCAAGAGGATATACAAAAGGCCTTTAAAAAACTGGCCAAAAAATATCATCCTGATATGAATCCAGGAAATAAAGATGCTGAAGAAAAGTTCAAAGAAATAAATGAAGCATATGAAGTCTTAAAGGACCCTGAAAAGAGAAAAAAATATGACCTGTTAGGCGCAAATTGGGAACATGGACAAAATTTTGAACCCCCACCTGGATTTGAAAATGTCAGGTTTCATTTTAGGACTGGAGGAGGAGAGGGACAAGGTTTTGGTGAATTCAGTGATTTTTTCGACCTCTTATTTGGAAACCTATTTGCACACTCAGATCCAGGATTTAAGAAAAATAGAAGGGTGAGATATTCAACTGATCCTTTTTCTGATTCAAGTACTTTTTATGGGAATGAATTTACCAATCAACAAAACCAAGGCAATGTAGATACCGAGGCAATTATAGAACTTACCCTAGAAGAGGCATACAGGGGCGGGAAAAAAACTATAACATTATCAGATGGTATGTCATCTAAGGTACTTACAGTAAATATTCCCCCTGGTGTGTCTGAGGGGTCTAAGATCAGACTCTCAGGTCAGGGACAGGTGGGGCCACTTGGCAGTAAGGGAGATCTTTATTTAAAGGTAAAATTGCTTCCTCATCATTTATTTAAGGTAAAAGGCAATGACTTAATACTGGATTTACCTGTGACTCCATGGGAAGCTGCCCTTGGATCAAAGGTGTCTGTCCCTACTTTAGATGGTAGAATAGAGCTAAAGATACCACCTGGAACAAGTAGTGGACAAAAACTCAGGATCAAGGGGAAAGGATTGGGAAGGGGTACAAAAAAAGGTGACTTCTATGTGAGGATCCAGATAAAAGTACCTAAAAATTTAAGTCCCAGAGAAAAAGAATTATATGAAGAACTGAAAAATGTATCAAATTTTAATCCAAGAAATTTTTAATAAAATTATATTAAAAGGAGGAACAAACTATGGATCTAAATAAATTCACACAAAAATCCAGAGAAGCAATCTCTGATGCACAAAATATAGCCATAAAATACAACAATCAACAAGTAGATGTAGAGCACCTTGCATATGCCTTAGTAAGTCAAGAAGATGGATTGATCCCCAGGGTACTTGAAAGGGGTGGAACAGATGTTAATGCATATAAGGAGTCTATTGAAAGGGAGATAAAAAATCTACCAAAAGTAATGGGGCCTGGAGGGCAACCAGGACAAATATATGTGACTCAGAGATTAAATGATATCTTGGTAAAATCACTGGAACTAGCCCAAAAAATGCAAGATGAATATGTAAGTGTAGAACATATATTTATGTGCGTATTAGAGGAAAACCCTTCTACTCCAATAGGAAGAGTGAACCAGGTATTTAGGTTGGATAAAGACAAGTTCCTGTCCCTTTTGATTGAGGTCAGGGGACATCAAAAGGTTACTTCAGATAATCCAGAGGCTACATATGAAGCACTAAAAAAATATGGAAGGGACCTTGTGGAAGAAGCTAGGCGAGGAAAGCTTGACCCTGTCATTGGTAGGGACAGTGAGATAAGGCGGGTTATCAGGATACTTAGTAGAAGGACCAAAAATAACCCTGTGTTAATAGGCGAGGCTGGTGTTGGCAAGACTGCAATTGTAGAGGGCCTTGCCCAGAGGATAGTAAAACAAGACGTACCTGAAGGTCTAAAGGATAAGACTATATATGCCTTGGATATGGGTGCATTAATTGCTGGGGCAAAGTTTAGGGGTGAATTTGAAGAGAGACTAAAGGCAGTATTAAAGGAGATCCAAGAATCTGAAGGCAGGATAATCTTGTTTATAGATGAATTGCACACTATTGTTGGTGCTGGAAAGGCAGAAGGTTCAATGGATGCTGGAAATCTATTAAAACCAATGCTAGCTAGGGGAGAATTGCACTGTATAGGTGCAACTACCCTAGATGAATACAGAAAATATATTGAAAAAGACCCAGCCTTGGAGAGGAGGTTCCAGCCAGTTATAGTAGAGGAGCCAAGTGTTGAAGATACTATTTCTATCTTAAGGGGGCTCAAAGAAAGATTTGAAGTCCATCATGGGGTACGTATAAGTGATAGTGCCATAGTTACCGCTGCAACCCTGTCTCATAGGTATATATCAGATAGGCACCTGCCTGATAAGGCAATAGATTTAATAGATGAAGCTGCTGCAATGATCAGGACAGAAATAGATTCAATGCCCACTGAATTGGACGAGATCAATAGAAAGATCATGCAGCTAGAGATAGAAAGAGAGGCCCTGAACAAGGAAAAGGATGACGAATCAAAGGAGAGGCTCATTAAGCTGGAAGAAGAATTAAAGGAACTAACAAAGCGCAGAGATGAGCTCTTGGCCCAGTGGGAAGAGGAGAAAAATGAAATCAAAGAACTACAACAGTTAAAGGAAGAGCTTGAAAAGGTGAGGCTTGAAATAGAGGAAGCAGAGAGAAATTATGACCTAAACAGGGTGGCAGAGTTGAAATATGGTAAATATACTGAATTAGAGGCCAAGATAAAGGCAAAAGAACAAGAACTAAAGCAAAAGGGTACAAAACGGCTCTTAAAAGAAGAGGTTGGCCCAGAGGATATTGCACTGATAATCTCTAAATGGACAGGAATACCTGTTACAAAATTAATGGAAGGAGAAAAGGAAAAGCTCTTGAGACTCCCTGAAGTACTGCATAAGAGAGTTGTGGGTCAAGATGAAGCAGTAGATGCAGTATCCAATGCAGTACTAAGGGCAAGGGCAGGACTAAAAGATCCAAATAGGCCTATTGGTTCTTTCTTGTTTCTCGGTCCAACTGGGGTGGGTAAAACAGAGTTGTGCAAAACTTTGGCAGAGGCCTTGTTTGATACTGAGGATAATATGGTGCGACTTGATATGTCTGAGTACATGGAAAAATATACTGTTTCTAGATTAATTGGTGCACCTCCAGGATATGTTGGATATGAAGAGGCTGGTCAATTAACAGAGGCAGTGAGGAGAAAACCCTATTGTGTGGTCTTGTTAGATGAAATAGAAAAGGCCCATCCTGATGTGTTTAATATCTTACTTCAGATACTAGATGATGGAAGATTGACAGATAGTCATGGTAGGACAGTGGACTTTAAAAATACCATTATTATAATGACGTCTAATCTGGGTTCAAATTACTTGTTAGAGGGTATAACAGAAACAGGAGAACTAAGGGTTGGGGTGAAAGAACAGGTATTTGCCCAACTCAAATCCCATTTTAGACCGGAATTTTTAAACAGGATAGATGAAATAGTATTGTTTAAACCACTTCTCTTAGATGAGATAAAGAAGGTAGTAGATCTGCTTATGGAGAGGATTAGAAATAGACTTATAGAGAAAAAGATAGATATAGAACTCACAGATAGTGCAAGGGAGTTTATTGCAAGAGAGGCATATGATCCTGTTTATGGGGCAAGGCCACTTAGGAGATATCTCCAGACCAAAGTGGAGACAGAAATAGCCAAGATGGTGATTGCTGGAAAGGTAAAAGAAGGGCATAAGGTAGTTGTGGACCTAGAAGATGGCTCACTGGTGTTTAGGGTAAATTAATAAAGACCTACCTCATGGAATATATAAAATATAAGAGGGGGCTTTACGCCCCCTTTTATTATGTGGTATGGAGTTCCACAGTTAATAGTTAAATGAGAACATCATTATAGAAAATAAGAGATCTATTTTTTATTGAGGATTAGTTTATTATGATAAGCAAATCAAAACAAAGGATATTTTTATCTCCTCCTCACATGGGAGGGAGAGAATTTGAGTATGTGAAACAGGTGTTTGAATCTAATTATATAGCCCCAGTAGGTGAATTTATATCTTGTTTTGAAAAAAAGGTATGTGAATTTACCAGGGCAAGATATGCGCTTGCCTTGTCATCAGGAACTGCAGCCATACATTTAGCACTCAAGATCCTGGGTATCGGAGAAAATGACAAGGTCCTTGCATCTACTTTTACATTTATTGGGTCCATTGCCCCAATATTGTATCAAGGGGCAGAGCCTATTTTCATTGACAGTGATGATAGTTGGAATATTGATCCAAATCTTGTAGAACATGCAATAAAAAAAAATAGGCCAAAGGCCATGGTGATCACCCACTTATATGGACAATGTGCAAGGATAGAAGAACTTATGTATCTTTCAAAAAAATACAAGGTACATCTTATTGAAGACGCTGCTGAGTCCCTTGGTGCCACTTATATGGGAAGACATGCAGGTACTTTTGGAGACTTTGGTATATATTCCTTTAATGGTAATAAGATTATTACTACAGGTGGTGGCGGTATGCTGGTGAGTAATAATAAAGAATGGATTGATAAGGCAAGGTTTTTGTCTACCCAGGCAAGGGAGGACTGTTTGTGGTATGAGCATAAGGAATATGGGTATAATTATAGGATGAGCAATGTGCTGGCTGCAATAGGGGTTGGACAAATGGAGATATTAAGAGATAGGATTGAGAAAAAGAGGAAGATATTTCAAATATATTTTGAAAACCTGTGTGATATTGCTGAGTTTATGCCAGAAATTCCCAATTCAAGAGGTAATAGGTGGCTTACAACCATTGTTTTTAAAGACCAGGATCCCTTTGAGGTAATAAGATATTTAAATGAAAAAAATATAGAATCCCGTCCATTATGGAAACCAATGCACATGCAACCGGTTTTTAAAGGTACAAAGAGCTATTTAAATGGCATTAGTGAGGACCTATTTAAAAAAGGCATGTGTTTGCCAAGTGGTAGTTCATTAGAGGAAGAACAAATACTTACCATTTGTGAATATATAAGGAGTTGTGTATTGTAGTTAGGTTTTGGGGTTAAGAGCCTGTTATTACCCCCTTGCCTCTTGTGGGCTCCCTAAGTTTCACCACTACTTAAGAGTCATCATTGCTGGATTTATGAAATAATTTTAATATGTCATGGAGGATCACATATGATGCTGGAGTGAGGAGTAGGGTTATAAAAGTGGCAAAGAGTATTCCAAATCCCAGACTCACTGCCATTGGGATCAAAAATTTGGCCTGAATGCTCTTTTCTAACATCATTGGGGTGAGGCCAAAAAATGTAGTTAGAGATGTGAGTAGAACTGCACGAAACCTCATAATACCTGCATTAATTGCCTTCTCAGCAGGACTCCCAGATAGGTTGTTGGCTGCATCAGTGAGTACAAGGGAATCATTCACAGCCACTCCTGCGAGACCTACCATACCAAACATACTGAGTATGGTGATATTCATACCGAGCAACATATGCCCTATTATTGCTCCAACAAAGCTAAATGGAATAGCTAACATTATTACAATAGGTTGGGTAAAAGACTTAAGGGGAATGGCCAAAAGGGTATATATAGCAAAGAGTGCAATTATAAACCCCTTTAATATATCATGAAAAGACTCTTGTTGTTCTTTGCCTTCACCTTCCATGGTAAAATAAAGGTCTCCATACTTTTTGCATAATTGTGGCAAGATATGGTTCTTGAGATAATTTCTAATCTGATTGGCATTTGCTATTTTTTCATTCACGTCAGCAAAAACAGTAATTATCCTTTTTCTATCCTGTCTTTGAATTGAACTATAACCCCTAGATATTTTAATTTTTGCAACCTCCTCAAAGGGTACTTTTGCACCAGATGGTGACTCTATCCACATGTGTTTTAAACTGTAAATAGTATCCCTCTCATCTTCAGGATACATAACCTTTACCTTTACCTCGTTTTTCCCCCTCACAAACCTAACTGCCTCTGCACCAAAAAATGCACCTCTAATCTGGGATGCCAGATCTGCCATTGTAATTCCAAGGGACTCACCACTGGGCTTTAGGTATAATTTAATCTCTCTTTTGCCTGGTAAAAAACTATCGCCTATATCAAATACCCCCCTTATGTGTGAGAGCTTATTTTTTAAATCATCTACGGCCTTTTTTAGTTGAGAATAATCGGAAGAAGAGAGATTTACCGCAATAGGACTTCCAAAATTAAATAGGTCTCCAGTAAAAGAAATAGACTCTACCCCAGGCAAACTTCCAACCTCTTTTCTCCACAAGTTTACCAGATAATTAGTGGATACTTTGCGTTTTTCTGCCTCAAGTAATTGGAAAAATACCTGGCCTTGATTTCCTCCAACACTGCTTACGCTTTCAGAATGCCCATTCATATTGAGTTGCAACCCAATTATGGTAAGTTCATATTTTAAAAGTGGGGGAGCATTCTTTGGTCTGGTTTGTTCTACTTTATTTATAACTTTAAGTCCTTTTTCCTTTATTTGTTTTAATAGTTTTTCTGTATAACTCTCAGGGGTGCCAGGGGGAAGGGTTATGGAACAGATCATTGTCTCACCTTCTACTTTTGGGAAAAAAGTGAATTTTATCCAGTGACCTGCCCATAATCCATATGTTAAAAAAAGGATCATTATTCCGACGAAAAATGTGATATATCTGTATCTTACACACAAACTAACACTCTTTTTATATGGTCCATTGACAAATCTATGTAAAAGCCTATCTGCTTTTTTTTGTTTGGGAATTAAATGGTGTTTTGTAGAACCATATAAATGACAAGGAAGGACAAAAATAGCCTCACATAAGGAGGCCATCAATACTAGGTTTACCACAATGGGGATGTTTCTCATAAACTTTCCCATATGACCTGTTCCGAGTAAAAGGGGCCAAAATGCTGCCACAGTAGTAAGCACAGAAAAAATAACAGCAACCCCTACCTCGTGTGCACCATTAATAGCAGAGTCAAGGGGTGATAGCCCTTGTTGTCTTTTGGTGTAAATATTTTCACCAATTATTATTGCATCGTCTACCACAATTCCAAGGACCATAATAAATCCAAAAAGCGAGACCATATTAATGGATACATTAAACTGGGGAAGCAACATAATAGCACCCATAAAGGCCACAGGGATTCCAAATGTGACCCATAAGGCAAGCCTTGCCTCTAAAAATAGTCCCAGGGTAACTACCACTAATATTAAACCATATCCCAGGTTTTTAAAGAGCAGTTTCATCCTGTCCTTTAATATCCTGGACATGTCTTCAAATTGGGTAACATGTACATTGGGAGGAAGTTTAGTCTTTATTTGCCTTAAATATTTTTTTACTGTAGCTGATACCTTTAGGGCGTTTTGATCTCCTATTCTAAATACTTCTATAAGCACAGCAGGCATTCCCTGAAATTCAAATTTCAGGTCTGAATCATCAAAGGACTCTTTTATCTTTGCAATATCCTTTAATAACAACCTGGTCCCATCCTGTTTGGTAATGATCGGAATATCCCTAAACTGATACGCAAAATATCTTTTTCCTTTTGTCCTAATAAGGATCTCTTCTGATGTTGATTTAATGGACCCTGCGGGAATATCCAAACTATATCTTTTGATAATCTGTGCAACCTGAGGCAACGTAAGGTTATATTTTCTTAATGTGTCTTCAGATATTTCAACATGTATCTCATTTTCCTTTGCTCCATATATCTCTGCTAGAGAGATCCCTTTTAGAGAAGTTATTTCTTCCTTTATCTTTTGTGCCGTATACTTTAAGGTATGGGCATCTACATTTCCATAA
>JALWFY010000016.1 GCA_027013815.1 Desulfohalobiaceae bacterium
ACTGCGGTATAATCTCCGCCGGCCCCTGAGCTTGGTCGTTAAGCGTCAAAGCCCCTGTGAGGTTTAGATAAAATATGCATCTAAAAAAAATTATCCTTAAAGACTTCAAACGAATCCATTCAGCAAGTATTGATTTATCACCAATTAATGTTTTAGTGGGTAGTAATAACGCTGGAAAAAGTAGTATTCTACAAGGAATACATTTTTCAGTTGTAGCTGCAATAGCAGCAAGAACTACTGGTCGGGTAACATTTACTCAAGACAATTTACTATATTGCCCGGCAAGAGATTTCGTATTATTGAGAAACGGTAACCCTTACCAAAATCAATCTAATTTTAGTCGATTACACGTACATTCTATAGACGAAAACAATGAAATTGTAAAATATAAGATTAGAATTTACCGTGGTCGAAATGAGGGCAATGTTGGTTGTGAAAGGTCCGGCCCTGCTTCAATAGGCTCAATTGTAACTAATTTAGATAACCCATTTTCAATTTATGTTCCCGGCTTAGCAGGCATTCCACAAAAGGAAGAATTTAGGACAGAAAGTATTGTGAAAAAAGGCGTAGCGAGCGGAGATGCAAATCTATACTTACGAAACGTACTATACTTGATGAAACAGGGAGGATTAATAGATAATCTTGAATCATACATGAAGTCTATTTTTCCTAAATTCTGGATTGATGTTTCATTTAATCCCAAAAAGGATGTTTATATTGAAGTTCG
The DNA here is from genome assembly GCA_027013815.1 of Desulfohalobiaceae bacterium. Lineage (GTDB taxonomy): Bacteria > Desulfobacterota > Desulfovibrionia > Desulfovibrionales > Desulfothermaceae > Desulfothermus. The sequence continues at coordinate 728 of JALWFY010000016.1, forward strand.
AATATCATTGAAAGGTCCTTATGGTAAGAAAATACCTCTTGAATTAGCAGGTACTGGTATCCAGCAATCACTTCAAATTTTTTCATATACTATTTTGTTTAAACCTGCAATTTTACTATTAGATGAGCCAGATTCCCATTTACATCCTGACAACCAGAGTTTACTGGCAAATATTTTATTAACGCTTACTTCTTCTACAAATACAAAAATAATTGCATCAACTCACAGTAGACATCTCGTAGATGCACTCTATGACGAAGCAAATTTTGTTTGGTTAAAAAATGGTAAGGTTTATGACCAAGGGTATTCGCTTGATCGACTAACTTTGTTAATAGATCTTGGGGCACTTGGCTCTTTTGATCGTCTGCGGGAAGGACAAGTAGAATGGGTATTTTTAACGGAAGATTCTTCAAAGAAATATATCAAGAAGCTTGCCAAGTCGAGCGGATACAATATGGCAAATTCTGTTTTCTATAGCTACAGAACATCATCTCAATTAAATTCGGCATTATACTTGGCTGAATTCATAAAAGATATCGCTCCAGATACAAAAATAATAATCCACCGAGATCGAGATTTTTTAACAAATGAGGAAGTTGAATGGGTTTCTAAAAAAATCAAATATAGTGGAGCTTTTCCTTTTATAACTGTAGAGTCAGATATTGAGGGATATTATATAACTCCGAACCATTTAAGTGAATTAATTGATAAAGACGAAGAGGAAATCGAAGCATGGATTTCAGATATCGCAACTAAATATCACAACCAATTAATGCATAAATTCACAAGAAAAAGAGATGAGGCAAAAATATTATACAGAAGAAGAGACGAAGAACCACCAGAAACAATGGTTTTACTTGGAGAAGACACTCCATTGCCACCAGAAAAACGTTTGGGTAAGTTCATGTTTAAAAAGATAAGAGGTGGCATAAAAGGGCAATTTGGAGTGAATGTTGACATCACTCAGGAAACACTTCACTTAACATCTCAACGCTTGACCGAACTACTTGAAAACGCTTAACAAAGCGCTGCAGGGGACAAGCGGGCACGGCGGTTTTTCGAAGTTCATCATTTCTGCAAACGCCATAGGTGATTCAAAGCTCCATGCTGTTAATTCCGCTTGCCCCTGAGC
>JALWFY010000017.1 GCA_027013815.1 Desulfohalobiaceae bacterium
AGTTCTCTCTGGGTCTGTTTTATCTGGGTTAAGTCCCTTGCAACACAAACAGAGCCAATAACCTTTCCATTTTCTTTTAAAACACTAATGGACATACCCATGGGCAAGAACTTTCCTGTCTTGGTAAAAACCTCTATCTCAAAATCCCTCACATATCCCTTTGTCCTAAGCTCCACTAACATGCGCTCTAGGGTCTCTTTGTCCTCATATAGGTCAAAGGCGGATTTGCCCTTTAATTCTTCAAAACTAAATCCAAATAATTCTTCAGCCCTTTTATTCCACCTGATAAATCTACCTTTGGCATTTACAATCCCTATGGCATCTGCTGAATTGTCCAATACATTCTTAAAATAATCCCTCTCTTTTTTTAAGGCCTCTTCTGCGCGTTTTAGTTCAATTAAATCCTGTGCCACTTCCATTAGGGTCTTATAACTAGAGCTGGCATCAATTGCCCTCTCATATTCCATTAAAAGGATTTCTAGTTCTTGATTTTTCTTTTTTAGGTCCTCAATCTGGTTTATCAAATACTGCTCAAAATGTGGCTCATGTGTCTTTTTATCCATAAAAATAAAAAGCTCCGCTTCACTTTATACTGGCCTTGCTGGCCAAATTTAAAGAATTTTATAATAATTTTGAATTATGGATTATGGATTTTGAATTAGAAATAAGATGTTATAGTGGTCGTGGTTAACTGGATATTAATCCAAAATTCAAAATTTAAAATTCAAAATTTTTTATCATTAAAGGCGTAAGCCTTAAAGTAAAGCTTCTGCTTCACTTGGGGGATAATTATCTGGGTCCAATATACTAAGTGATTCTCCCACTGTAAATAATGAGCCTGTGATCAATATAAGGTCTCCTTTCCCTGCCTTTTGCCTGGCAATATCAATTGCCTCTTTTAATACAGGGACAACTAAATAATTGCCATCACCTGAGTAATGCTCTTTTAATATTTTAGGGTCCATGGCCCGATAATACTTTGGACGGGTATAAATAGTTAGATCTGCTTCAGGTACTATTATTCTAAGTATATTATCTACATCCTTATCTGCCATAACCCCTAATACTAGTATAAGCCTTTTAAAATCCATATCTTTAATAGTTTCCCTAAGTGATTGCATTGCAGACACATTATGGGCCCCATCTAATATTATCTTTGGGGCAGTTGATATAAGATGCATCCTCCCAGGCCAAAAACTCTCTTCTACACCTACAATCACATGTATATCATCAATATCCAATCCAATATCCTCTAAGACTTCTATACCAGCTAAGGCAATGGCAAGGTTCATCTCCTGATAACTTCCAATAAGCCCATTTTCAAGCCCAAAATAGTCTGTCTTGATGCCATAATAATTATAGTCCCTACCACCTATTCTCTCACACCTAAAATCCTGTTGCATCCTATAAAGCTTGGACCCTTTTTCCTTACATATGGTTTTAAATAACTCTACTATCTCAGAATGGGTGACACCAGTTACAAGAGGAACCCCAGGTTTTATAATCCCTGCCTTTTCTCGGGCTATATCAGTTAAGGTGTTCCCCAGAAATTCCTGATGCTCAAGAGATATATTTGTAATAATGGACAGACATGGAGAGATCACATTTGTTGCATCCAACCTACCGCCCATCCCAGTCTCCATAATTGCTATATCTACCCCCCTATAAGCAAAATATTTTATAGCCATGGCGGTTACTGCTTCAAAAAAAGTTGGAGGCTCTTTCTCAGACATAACCTCTTTGACCATGTCCACTAGGGCTACAACATCTGATTGAGATATATATTCTGAACAAATCCTGATCCTTTCCCTAAAGGACACCAGATGAGGAGATGTGTATACTCCCACCCTGTAACCTGCTTGTTCTAATATTGAACTCAAATATGTAGCCACTGATCCCTTTCCATTGGTACCTGCTATGTGAATAAATCTAAGTCCCTTTTCTGGATTGCCCATACCCTTTAATAGGTTTTCAGTCTTAGATAGACCAAACTTAATACCATATCTTTGTAGGGAATATAAAAAGCCAAGACTCTTTTTGTATTCATGGTCAATTTGTTCCATAATACACCCCTATATTTTTATTTTTACCAAACTAAAGTTCCGAAAACTACAGGTTAATATAATAAGGAGGCAAAAGGTATAGGAGTCAAAATGTGAATTCTTCCCTTCAACCTTTCGACTTTAGCCTTTAGCCTTTAGCCTTTAGCCCTTAGCCTTTTGCCTTTTGCCTTATATACAATGAATTAACCTCCATAAAAACGGATTTCCTTTCACATTGTTGAGAATAAAAACACAGATACTAATCCTTAATATATATCCTGGGTATCCTAGAGGTTATAGCAGATACTATCTCATAATTTATTGTATTTGCCATCTCAGCTACCACATCAGCGCTCATTTTACCATATCTATCTCTTCCAAATATCAATACATCCTCACCCATGTGCACATCAATGTCAGTTACATCAACTACCATCTGATCCATACATACCCTGCCAACTATTGGAGCTTTTTTGCCTTTTACTAAAATCCTTCCCCTTGAAGAAAGTATCCTGGGATATCCATCTGCATATCCTATTGGTATAGTGGCTAGAGAGCTCTCTCTCCCAGTCTCATATGTGGCCCCATAACTCACCTTAAAACCCTTTTTCACCTGTTTTATCATAGCTATCTTTGCCTTTATGCTCATAGCTGGGATCAAATGTACTTTATCCTGTTTACTAAGATAGTTAGATGGATATAATCCATAAATCATTATACCTGGTCTGACCATATCTAGATGTGCATCTGGAATCTGTATTATGGCAGCACTGTTTGCTGCATGAAATATCAAATCCCTTATCCCTCTTTTTTGTAATTCTTGTATAAGAGAATTAAATCTATCAAGCTGCACATATGAATAGGTCAAATCCTCTTCATCTGCACATGCAAAATGTGTATATATCCCTTCAATCCATAACCCTGGGAGTTCAAATACTTGTAAAATCTCTACCAAAGAACCCTTGGCCTTTGAAGGATCAGTTATCACAAAGCCAAGCCTGCCCATCCCAGTGTCTACCTTTAAATGACACTTGATCTTTATTTTATTTTGTTGTGCAAATTTACTATAGGCCCTAGCCTGCTCCAAGCTATATATAGTCAAGGTAAGGTCATTTGCCATGACACTGGTTAGCTGAGTTATAAGTACAGGTCCAAATACCAGGATAGGGGCAAGGATATTAGAGCGTCTTAAAGAAACCCCCTCTTCAAGCCTGGCCACTGCCAGGTAGTTGGCACCCTCTTGTAGCACTGTGTTTGCCACTTCTACACCACCATGGCCATACCCATTGGCCTTTACCACTGCCATGACCTTGGTCCCTTGAGAAACAATCCTCTTTACCTCTGTAAAATTGTGTCTAATAGCACTAAGGTCTATTTCTGCCCAAACCACCCTATCTTGCATACCACCTCCCAATTATGATGAAAAATTTTGGATTTTAAATTTTGAATTAAATCAGGAAGAAAATCCTGTTGGGACAAAAAATTAATCCAAAATCCAAAATTCAACATTCAAAATCATATACCCTTTCACTTTGATTATCTCAATTTCTTTATGACTGTCATGAAGACTTTAACGCGGCCCTGTATATATTTTATATAAGCCTTGAAAAAAAATATGCCCTGATATATTTTTATATATAATTACTTTGATAAAATTTAAAATCTTTAACCCCCTAAAAAGTCATGGAAGTAGAAAATTTATTTCCTGCATCTATGCAATACAAATTAATTTCTAGGTTTTATGAGAACATACCCTCATCAACTAATGTTGGCACCAATCCTTACACAGCACAGACCAGGCTATCAAGAAAAATATACGATTTTATAAAAAATCATGACCTTGAAAATCAATTAATCTCAATCCTTATCCAAAAGACCAAGGACCTAAAAAAATCCCTAAAAAGTATAAACTTTTCTATTCAGGACTCTAATATATATTTGGTAGAAATATCTGATCCCTCAAAATTAGAGGCAACAATAAATGGATTACCAACAACTTCTTCAGACTATGTAAAAATAGACCAATTGGCATCCTCAGAAATTATAAAAAGTAAACAACTCCCCCCAGATGAGAACTCCACTATTTCTCCTGGGGACTATAAGTTTACCATCGAATTAGATGGTGAAACCTATGAAGTAGATTTTTCCCTACCTAAAGATGAGACTTATACTAATAAAGATGTACTTAGGATGTTATCATATGAAATAAATATGTTGGACACAAATTTGACCTCTGATGTCTACACAATAAAAAAAAGATCATTAAATCCCAAATCCCCAGATTCATTAATTGATTATGTTTATCTTAAAATTACCAACTTAGACACAGGTAAAGACCACTACTTTTTATTAAACGATACACAAGGCACATTAGTAAAAGATCTGGATTTAAATACTATAAATAATGGGGCACATAATGCCAAATATGAATTTAATGGTACATCTAAAAACACAAGTGAAAATAGTGTAATAGAAAAAAATGGCACATTGAATTTAACACTTATACAGGAATCTAGTAAATATATATCTATCAAGTTAAATAAAAATCCCAAAAGGATTTCCAACAATGTTCTAGAGATAATTGATAAATATAATAATTACATAGATTGGATAAATAAAAGGGATTCTGTATTTAAACAGCAACTCTTAGACAGTTTTTATAAAATAATTTCTAATCATTTTGATAAGTTAAATAAAATAGACCTAATACCTGATAAAAAAGGTAGACTCTCTCCAGGAGATTATTTTAATACTATATTAAATGCAAATCTTAAAGACACAATCTCTTATTTATTTGGTCAAAATGGGTTCTTTAGTGATATAGAAAAACAGTTACAAACTATTATTGATTCACCTGATAAGTTTTCTCTGAATAAAACAGAACTCACCCTATACTCTAAGTATGGTACATTAGAACCATCCCAGAAAAATTCTCAGAATCTAAATTTTTATATATAAGGGATAAAAATAAAATCAAATAGGACAATTTTTTTGTTTTATGTTGCTTTTACACACAATAAAGAATATTATTTAACAAATATGTATGATTTTTATGTAAGTAACTTAATAGGAGGAGTGTTATGAAGAGTTCCGTATTAAACAAGATTATTGGACTGGTAATAGGGATGTTTGTGTTAGAGGGCATAATCTTTCTAGGATCATTTAATTTTGAAGAACACAACATTATAAAACTCGTAAATACTCAAACTGCCTCAAATATCAGGGCAAACAAACTCTCAGGACTAAAAAATCTGGTGGACGTGGCCTATTCTGTTGTAAATACATATTATGAAAAGTCTAAAGATATAAACAGTTTAAAAAGAATTAAGGCAAACGAACTAAAGACTATTTTAGAAGGTGTTGCCCATCAAATCAAGGCAATACTAAAAAATGAAAAGGACAAGCCAAAGAGTGTTGTAGAAAACGAGATAAAACAATTAGTTGCCTCATACAGATATCATGGGAAAAACTATATATGGATAAACGATATGCATCCAAGGATGATAATGTATCCTATAAAGCCCCAGCTTGATGGCAAGGACCTGTCTAATTTTAAAGACATAAAAGGGAATTATCTCTTTGATGACATGGTCAAGGTGTGTAAGGAAAAGGGACAGGGCATGGTTTCATATTATTG
>JALWFY010000018.1:0-309 GCA_027013815.1 Desulfohalobiaceae bacterium
CACCGGTAACACCGAGGATCATACCGTTCCTCTTATGCTCCATCATAACCCAGCTATAAGCAGCAATGTAAGGGTCTATCGTGCCGAGCTTAATCAGCTCAACAATCGAGATAGGCTTCTCCCTGAACTTCCTAATAGTAAACGAGGAGCCAGTAGTGGTGACCTCCTTCCTATATGTCGCCGCTAAACGATGGCCGCCTGGGAGAATAGCGTCCACAATAGGGTTAGCGATAGACAGGTGCTTACCGCTGATATGCGCGAGCTTAAGAACCAGCCTATCCAGGTCCCTCTCGGGTATCCTCATAGTAG
>JALWFY010000018.1:319-1517 GCA_027013815.1 Desulfohalobiaceae bacterium
GCTTATAATAACCGTTACACGAGACATCCTCAATATGGGGATCCCTCATCAAAGGATCAATAACACCGTAACCCAACGCCTCCCTAAGCAAGTAGTAGCGGACAAAGTTCACCCTGGCACCTGCATAAATAGCACTATACTTAACAAGGAGCTCCTCAAGCCTCTTAACCACAGACTCAAAAAACTTCTCCGACTCTTCAACCTCAGGAGGCTCGAAATACAGTAAATTCATAATATCCTGGTACATGGCAGCCTCCAAAGGATTCAAACGAGGCTCCTCAACATGATACAAATACCCACCAACATCATTCTCGTAAATCCGAACCCAAACATCAGTAGGATAAACACCCTCCCCAACCCGATAAGACATAACCTCCCGGAAACCCTCCCCGACAAGACGCGGGTCAAACAAGGATCTAGGGCGAGGAAACACCCTAATAGGAGGAATAAGGTGAATATCTCTTTTTTGGCCTCTATTACGTTTATTCTCTTTTTTTCGCAGCCTAATTAGCTTAGAAAAAAGCGATCCCAGATCGCTAACTTTACCCACCACTAACCCCCGGTTTTAATAACTCTAGCGTTGATTTAGATGTAATATCTCAATAAGTAAGAAAAAGGTTTAAGATAATATAAATAGTCAGTTGCCTTAGGTTGATGGACAACTACCACTAAACGCCTGAACCTCTGTAGAGAGAACTTGAACATTCCCTGTAGTATATAACTGAAGATCATAAGTAGATCCTGGTTGGAAAGTTCCAGATGGTATTGTAGTTGTGTTTGTCACAGTAGCACCGGCATCTACTGTTATTGGATGGTTACCTAAATCTATAAACTGGTCTCCAACTTGTATGGCAGTTATTTGAATAGCTTTGGATCCCATGTTTTCTACCTTAATATAAAGTGTAGCACCTGAACTACTTACACATATTCTGCTAACTGGAGATATTACTACTCTTTGTGTTTGCGTAGATCCCCCTACTAGTCCTGTGAAGTATGCTACTGCTACTAGTGCTATTGCTACTGTTGCTGCTACTATGATTACTGTGGCTAGTACGTCGCTTATTCCGGCTTTCCTCCTCTTGTTGTGGATCATTTTTGTTTCACCTTTTCGTGTGTAATTTGGGGTTGGGCCTGTTTAGGTTTGATTGGGCCGTTGGTGGGTTTTTGTGTAACCCCTATATAAGAGGTGTGATGGGGG
>JALWFY010000018.1:1527-1850 GCA_027013815.1 Desulfohalobiaceae bacterium
GGTTTTAACTGTTTCTGGTTGTTTTGGGTTAATAGTCATTATTATGTTTCGTGGGGTAAGATATTTTTCTAGTCGTGGGGTATCTGTGTTACTGTAAGAGCGGGGCTAGGCGGGTTTACCCGGGTTTTGCTGGTGTGGCGTTGTGGCTGGGAGGCTGCGTTTTGTTCTGGTGTTGCTGGTTTTATTGTCCGTGTTGGGTTCTAGTGCTGGTGCTCTTGTTGCTTGTGGAGATAGTGGTGTTTCGTCTATTGTGAGGTTGCCTTATTCTTTCTCGTCTGCTACTATTCTGCGAGACGGTACTGTTGTGGGTGTTACTGGTGGGA
>JALWFY010000019.1 GCA_027013815.1 Desulfohalobiaceae bacterium
AAGGCCTTTGTATTCAAGCAAATGACGTAGAAAAAGGGCTTATAAACTTATGTCTCCTCCCAAATATTTTCCAAGGAAAAGAAAAGTTTATTGTATGTGCCAGATATTTTCAAAGAATTTTGCCCCAGGACAGGCACAAGGATTTTTTTTATAAGGTCTTTAAAGAATATCTCTTAACTAAGGAGATCGCATTATTATTAAATTGGATAAAGCTCCCTCTTTGTTTTGATCCCTTGGCCTTATCTGGAAATATCTCACTTGACATGGCTTCATACATATTAAAATTTAATGCCAAGGAACAGGTCCTCTTTATACCTTTTTTTAAAAGAGTTAGATGGGGGAAAAATAAGGCAAGGATATTTTTAGACTTGGTATTTGAATTAAGTAGGGGTAAAGGGCTCTCAGTAAAAGATATACTACGTCCGCTTACTGAGATCTTAGATAAGGACCTTTCACCAAATGACAAAATCCAGTCAATATTAGATCATCTAAGGGATATGAGGTATCCCAGTATTAGAAGGATAAGGCAGGAATTTGATAACAGGGTTTCAAATATCTTTACCCAACATAAGGGAATAAAAATAATTCCATCAAAGGGTTTTGAAACAGATGAATTGATATTACAAATACACATAGATGGGTCGTGTTCAATAAAGGAAATAGCACAAATCTTATTGGATTCGTCCCCAGGGTTTGAAAAATTTTATTCCTGGTACACATCAACACTAAATGCACAAGATTCTTAACTAGGATTTAGAAGAAAAGATGTATCCAAAGGGTATTTTTATTGACAATAGTGTTAGAAATTCAGAGATCTCTATCTCAGTAGTGAAAAATGCAGGGAATATACCTATACATTATGGTAATTTTCATGGGTTAAAGGAACAAGACTTTAAAAGGGGTTATATATATCTTTTGAGTTATAAGGGCAGTTTTTTTAGAAACTGTCCTGGTACAAATTTTTATAATTGCTGTGGTTATAAGATTATACACATAGGGGAGAGCTGTCCTTTAAATTGTTCTTATTGTATTTTAAAGGCCTATTTTTCTCACAATTGTATAAAGGTTTGGGCAAATATACAAGACCTTTATTTGGAACTAGACAGGATATTTTCAAATAATAGGCATAAGCTATTTCGGTGTGGCACAGGGGAGTTCACTGATTCCCTGGCCCTTGAGTATTTAACCAATTATTCCTCATTTTTGGTCAGGTTTTTGTCTAATTATCCCAATGTGATATTAGAATTAAAGTCAAAAGTGGTGGACCTCTCTTGGATTGATGATGTGAAAGACCCAAAAAAGGTATTACCTGCATGGTCAATGAATTCTGGGGATATACCAATTACAGAAGAGAAGGGAACTGCTACCTTAGAACAAAGGCTCATGGGTGCAAGAGAGTGTGCAAGACTTGGGTTTAGGGTATGTCTCCACTTTGATCCAATTATATACTATCCTGGATGGGAAAAGGGATACCTTCGTACCATTGAGATGATATTTGATTATTTACGACCTGAAGATATCGCATATCTCAGTTTAGGATCCTTTAGGGGGATGCCAGAGCTATTTGATTTTATAGAAGAAAATTGGCCTGAGACCAGATATATCTTTTATGGTGAATATGTCAAGGGCATAGATGGAAAACTCAGGCTCTTTCGTCCAATCAGGACTAGACAGTTTAGATTTATGGTAGAAAACCTAAGACGTTTTGGGCTCAAGTACCAGATATATTATTGTATGGAATCAAATGAGGTCTGGAAATCCACCCTAGGATATACCCCAAAAGAATTAGGCGGATTGTCTAACCATTTGCTCAAGCGTGCCTTTGGATCATCTCTTTGAGCCATGGA
>JALWFY010000020.1 GCA_027013815.1 Desulfohalobiaceae bacterium
ATGGGTAGTAAATAGAGAAACATATAGAAATAGGCCCCATGACATAAAATTGGGTTGTGAATTGCTCCTTAGGGCAAAGGAATGGGGAAACAGGCGGCTGGACCTATTTGCAAAAATAGTGGAACAAAAAAATATATTGTCCTATGAGGAGGCGATCTTATATTTTGAAGGGCTTATATACGACATGACAGAGAATTACCTTGAAGGTCTGAAACTATTTTACAGCTTTTTATTTAACCATAACCTTATCCCTAAAATCCCCAAAATTGAATTTATATTTTAGCATAGATAGATTAGGCTAAGGACAAAGGGCGAATGGCAAAAGGCTAATGGGAAGAATTCTCCTCTCGTCCCATATACCTCTTACCTTTTGCCTCATGTGCCTTTTGCCCTTTGCCTCTTATTCCTTTTGCCTTAAGTACCCTCTTCCCAAGAATTTAGATATTCTATCTGTTCCTCTGTGAGTTCATCGATTTCAATACCCATTGCCTTGAGTTGTAGACCTGCTATCTCATCATCTAACTCTTTGGGCAATTGAATAACCTTATTTTCAAGTTTTCCCCTATTTCTTACACCATATTCACATGCAAGTGCTTGACCGCAAAAGGAGGTAGACATGACCTCACTTGGATGCCCTTCTGCTGCTGCTAGATTCACAAGTCTCCCTTCTCCTAAGATAAATATCTTTTTATCGTCTAAGATATACTCATCCATAAATGGTCTCATACGCCTCTTGCTTGATGCAGCACTCTCTAGGGCTGCAATATCTATTTCCACGTCAAAATGCCCAGAATTACATAAAATAGCACCATTCTTCATTATCTTCATGTGCTCTAGTCGAATTACGTGTTTATTGCCTGTGACAGTACAAAAGATGTCCCCAATCATTGCTGCCTCTTCAATTGGCATCACCCTATATCCATCATACACTGCCTGAAGGGCCCTAAAATTGTCCACCTCACAGACTATAACATTGGCGCCAAGCCCTCTTGACCTCATGGCCACTCCTTTTCCACAGCTACCATACCCACAAACAACCACTACCTTACCTGCAATAAGTATATTAGTAGCCCTAAGTATCCCATCTATAGTAGACTGGCCTGTACCATAATAATTGTCCACCAAGTGTTTGGTCATATTGTCATTTACTGCTATCATGGGATATTTGAGCGCCCCATCCCTTTCCATTGCCTCAAGCCTAATAATCCCAGTTGTTGTTTCCTCACATCCACAAATAATATCAGGTATTAGATTAGTATGGTTTTTGTGTATCTCAGACACCAAATCGCACCCATCGTCTATGGTAATATGGGGCTTATTGGAAATAACATAACCAAGATATCTATAATAGTCTTCCCTACTCTCCCCTTTATATGCCCATACCTTCACCCCTTCTTTGGCAAGGGCTGCTGCTACATCGTCCTGAGTAGACAAAGGATTACATCCAGTTATAGCCACATCTGCGCCCCCAGCTATTAAGGTGCGTACCAATACCCCTGTTTCCTTTGTCACATGTAGGGCCATTCCAATCCTTATTTCCTTAAAAGGCTTGTCTATCTCAAACCTTTTTTTTATCTCCATCAATGCACCCATATGGAGTTCAGCGAGCTCTAAATTCTTTTTCCCCTGTTCTGCAAGGGATATATCTCTCACTTCATAGTAATCACCCTTGTCCATAACTTCCTCCTAGGTTTATAATTTTTCATTCTCAATTTTACTCCTATAGAACAGATAATTTTTACAAAACTTACTACTATTGTAAAGGCCATTAACGCACCTTAATTTAATAAGCCTAAGTAGTGAGGAACTAAATTTCCATTATTTTTCATAAAAAATTTATTGT
>JALWFY010000021.1 GCA_027013815.1 Desulfohalobiaceae bacterium
CCAAGACAAGGGAGGATGAGGGTCCCTGCTAGATTATTTGGGACCAAATCCCTTATATCCCAGCTTGAACCACAGGTATTTGAACAAATATCTAATGTTGCCACCTTGCCTGGGATTGTTGATGCATCCTATGCAATGCCTGATGCGCATTGGGGTTATGGTTTTCCCATTGGAGGGGTGGCAGCATTTGACCCAAACAAAGGGGGTATAATCTGTGTAGGGGGAATTGGATATGATATATCCTGTGGGGTTAGGACAGTGTTAACTGGCTTACACAGAGAAGAAGTAGCAGGGGATTTAAAAAAATTGGCTGCCCTTCTTTTTAGACGTATACCTTGTGGGATTGGGTCAGAAGGGCTTATAAAACTCTCAGAAACAAAATTAGATGAGGTATTAGTCAAGGGTGCTAGATGGGCAGTTGAAAGGGGTTATGGCACGTCTGAAGACTTAGAATATATTGAAGATAGGGGCATGATCAAGGGGGCAGCCCCAGACAAGGTATCGTCTACTGCAAAAAAAAGACAAAAAAAGCAAATGGGCACCCTTGGATCAGGGAATCATTATTTAGAAATCCAGTATGTTTCCAAAATATATGACCAACACACTGCACAGGTCTTTGGCCTAAAAAAAGACCTTGTGGTTATAACGGTTCATTGTGGCTCCAGAGCACTAGGTCACCAGATAGGGACAGATTATATACACATCCTTGCCAAGGCATCAGAGAAATATGGGATTCATCTGCCAGAGAGGGAACTCGTTTGTGCGCCTATTTACTCAAAAGAAGGGCAGGATTTTTATGGGGCCATGGTGTGTGGAATAAATTGTGCTTTGGCCAATAGGCAGGTGCTCACCCATTTAATCAGGGAATGTTTTGAAGAGATATATCCTAGATCGTGTCTAACCCTAATGTACGATGTGAGCCACAACACGTGCAAGATAGAAACACATGAGGTAAATGGAGAAAAACTGAAATTATATGTGCATAGAAAAGGTGCCACACGGGCATTTCCCTCAGGCTCCCCTGAAATTCCTCATAAATATCAGCCAGTTGGTCAACCTGTTATTGTTGGGGGCACAATGGGCACTAGCTCTTACATACTTGCTGGAAATACTGGAGACAAGGGAAATGGATTTTATTCTGCATGTCATGGTGCAGGCAGGGCCATGAGCAGAAGACAGGCCCAAAAAAAATGGAAGGGTAAGGACATAATTAAATCCCTTGCATCTAAAGGAATAATCATAATGGCTGCTAGCAAGAGGGGGGCTGCAGAAGAGGCGCCTATGGCATATAAGGACGTAGATGAGGTAGTCCTAGCTACCCATAAGGCAGACCTTGCGAGAATGGTTGCCAAATTAAAACCAATGGCGTGTATCAAGGGCTAGGAAATCAGGACTAAACCATATAATACAGTCTCTTTAAAAGAAATTTCTGTTATAGAGGTTAGCTCAATACCAAGGGCATCCACCGAAGGTCTTACCTTCTTAGGATGTATACACACACCTTTTTTCTCAAAGGAGCAACTATAACATAAATTACAACTCCCAGGAAAAAGAGAGAACGCAAAGGGATTAGACTGGTTAAAGAAAAAACGCTCCTTGTCTAAGAGATAATATATAACATCCCTTTTTTCCTCATCAAACCTATCCATGGATATATCAAATTTTATAAGGAGTGCTTTTTTATAAAAAGATAACCACTCCTTGGCTTCCTTCCACAAAGGGGTGTAGGGAGGACAAGATGGTCTTTTATTATACATAAAACAAGTCCTACACTTCCATATGGGGCGGGGAGATATTACTATCCTTTTTGTATCAATGTCTTTTTCAAAAATAATATCCATAATTATCCCTTATCTAGTGTTTAGAGATTGAGATAATTCAATTATTAAAAACATGCAACTTAATCACGAAAAATCCATTAGGACTACGTCAAAGTCTTAAGAATACTCATTGGGAAATTGAGATGATCAAAGTGAAAGGGAATATGATTTTGAATGTTGAATTTTAGATTTTGGATTAATTTTTGGCCCAACAGGATTTTATTCCTAATTTAATTTAAAATTCAAAATTTATAATCCAAAATTTAGTGGGAGTAGCTGCTTTAAAATTTTGAAAAATTCCCTCTTTGATAGAGGCCTGTATAATTAGCTCAAGAATATTGACACCATCACTAAAATCCTATATATTACCATATATTCATATATTGACATACCAGGAGGAACTTTATGTCTAGTTCTAATATAAAAAAGTTAAGTTTTTTAGATAGATATCTTACTATATGGATATTTCTTGCAATGTTTTTAGGGGTAATTGGTGGGAACTTATATCCGGGGATTAAAGATTTCATCAACCAGTTTTCCGTTGGGACAACAAACATCCCCATTGCCATTGGGTTGATATTAATGATGTATCCCCCCCTTGCAAAGGTAAAGTATGAAAAATTTGGATATGTGTTCAAGGACATAAAAGTATTAACTCTATCCTTGATTCAAAACTGGATAATAGGACCTGTGTTGATGTTTTTCTTGGCTATCTTGTTCTTGTCAAACCATCTTGAATATATGGTGGGATTAATTTTGATTGGATTGGCCCGCTGTATTGCAATGGTAATAGTGTGGAACGACCTGGCAAATGGGGATAGGGAATATTGTGCAGGACTGGTTGCCTTTAATTCTGTATTCCAGGTCCTTTTTTATTCTATATATGCCTATATCTTTATAACCCTATTACCTAAATGGATTGGGTTCCAAGGAATGGTTGTAAATATTTCTATAATCCAAATTGCAAAGAGTGTATTTATCTATCTTGGAATCCCGTTTATAGCAGGACTACTTTCTCGTATTATAGGACTTAAGGTTGTTGGTATTGAGACCTATGAAAAAAAGTTTATTCCAAAGATAAGTCCCATAACCTTAATTGCCCTACTATTTACAATAGTTGTGATGTTCTCGCTTAAGGGAGAATACATCGTCCAGCTCCCCATGGACGTAGTTAGGATTGCTATTCCCTTATGTATCTATTTTGTGATAATGTTTTTTATCTCCTTCTGGTTATCAATGAAAATAAATGCCAATTATGAACAGGCAACCTCCCTTTCTTTTACAGCGGCTTCAAACAATTTCGAGCTTGCAATTGCAGTGGCAGTGGCTGTTTTTGGTATTGATTCTGGACAGGCTTTTGCCGCAGTGATCGGACCATTGGTTGAAGTGCCGGTTTTAATATCTTTAGTAAATGCAGCATTGTGGTTTAAAAAGAAATACTATCCATATAAGATAAAAACGCCCACTGGGATACGTCATGTGAGAAATATTGCTTAACTATAAGGGCTAATCAATTTTATTATAGAAATTGTAAGTCAGTATTAAACTCAGCTGACCTTTTTATCCCTTTTTAACCCTTAAAAGCCTTGCGTTTATGGCAACTATTACTGTACTAAGAGACATGAATGCTGCCCCTACAGATGGAGATATTAATATACCATAATTTATCAATACCCCAGCAGCCAGGGGTATTGCAATTGCATTGTATCCTGTTGCCCAAAACAGATTTTGCACCATTTTTTTTAATTGCCTTTTCAAAATTATGCATGTTCCAGGCCTATTATATTCCATGCCACATTTGGGACATTTATATCTCTTCATCTCGCCCTCCCTGGATTTATAAAGAAGGGGTTATACCCCTTCTTTTATATTTGATTTTTACTGGGTTAAGCTAATTTTGGGTTTATATTTTGAGATAAAACCATTTTTGTCTGCAACACCAATCAAAAACATTGCACCACCAGGAAAATGTCCATTATTAGTGGAGCCCCATTCTGCATGGTCGTGAACTGCCCACCACCCCCTGATCTCTGGTTTCATGATCACATCAATGGCCTGTCCTGGAAAACTTGGAATTGTATTTAAATAATAGGGTTGTTTTAGGGTGTTCCCATCTTTTGCCACAACTAGAAGTTGCATCCCATGAAAATGAAAATAATGTGGAATATTGCCTGCATTTATTATCCTAATTCTAACTGCTTCACCAATTTTTGTAATTATTGGCTTGACCAAGGGATATGGATGCCCATTGATAAGGTGATATGTGTATTTTGGCTTTGGCATGGGTTTTAGATAAGGACTTTTGTATCCCTTTTCCACTGCCTTTTTATATTGTTCCACAGATGAAAAGACCTTTTCTTCTTTTCCTTCCATTGCATGCATCTTCTCCATCATTGTGAGCATCTTGCTTTGCCACTTGGGATCAATGCTATCTACTATTAGGGTAATATCTTTTTTTACATGGTATTTGTTATTTATAGAATTCTTTTTGTCCTTTGAATGTATTATAAGTGGCCCATACATACCACCGCTAATATGTAGCAGTGTGCTCCAATGACAATGCCAAAAATGCGTTCCAGCAGGTCTTGCCACAAACCTATAGATAAAAGACTCTCCCCCTTCTATTGGATCTTGTGTTACATATGGCACACCATCTTGAGAGTTTTCTATCTCAAGTCCATGCCAGTGAATGGTATGTGGCAATTTGGTCTTGTTTATTACCTTGACCTCAACTATATCTCCTTCATTTACTTCAATGGTTGGCCCAGGAATCTTATTGTTTATCATTAGAGACTTTACCTTAACATCTGGGAGAATATTCCAATAACCAATACTTATTACAAAGGTATATTTGTGTGTTTTTGCATACAAACTGGATGATACAAAAAAACAGCATAACATAATAAAAAATATTATTTTTTTCATAAAATACTCCTTTTTATACAGGTGTATATCCAGCATCTTTTATAGCCTGTCTTAATTTTTCTATATCCACCATATTTTCATCATATTCAATCTCTGCATTTTTGCTTTCCAAACTCACAACTGCATCTTTTACCCCTTGTAATGATTTTAATTCCTTCTCCACTGCCATTTTGCAGTGATTACAACTCATTCCTTCAACTCCTATAATTACCTTTGCCATACTACACCTCCTTAATTATTTTTTTTAATTAATTTTTAAACTTGGATTTCCATCTCTTTAATCTAAGAGCATTTGTTACAACAGATACAGAACTAAATGCCATTGCAGAACCAGCAACAATTGGATTTAAATATCCAAATGCAGCAATTGGGATACCTGTGATATTATATATCAATGCCCAAAATAGATTTTGTTTTATGTTTCGCATAGTAGCCTTGCTAAGTAAAAGCGCATCAACTATGTTCCTTAGATCATCTTTTATTAAAATAACATCAGCGGTTTCTATTGCAACATCTGTACCTGAGCTAATGGCAATACCAATATCCGCAGAGGCCAAGGCTGGTGCATCATTAATACCATCACCAACCATGGACACTACTTTTGCTTTATCCTTTAGTTCTTTTACTTTAGATGCCTTCACATCAGGCAACACGTCAGCAAAGACATTGTCAATTCCAAGTTCAGATGCAATGGCCTTGGCAGTTGTCTTGTTGTCACCAGTTAAAAGATAAACAGAGATGTCCATATTTTTCTACAAGATCTTTGATATCTAAAATGCTTATCTTCTCAGGGTCAAACTCTACACTTGCCTTTTCCATGGCAAAGTTCACATTGGCAGAAGATATGCCCTGGCTCTTTTTTAGATTTTTTTCAATCCTCATTGCACAAGCAGCACAGGTCATACCCTTTATTTTCAATATCGCTCTTTGTTTCATTATTTTGCACCTAACAGGTTAAAATAATATATGGTTATGTTAAAAAAGGGGGAGACAAGGACTGTGTCTATCTCCCCAAACAGATGTTTACCACCAATTTCCTCTCATCATCATGCCACCGCCCCTCCACATCCATGGACATGGATCAGGTAAGTTGTATTTAAATGCTGTGTCTTGGAGTTTCTCCTCTAACCTAGTAATCTCTTTGGCGATTTTAGCTACTTTATTTAGATCAGGTCTTTTTGTTTGATAAAGTGCCCTAAGTTCTGCCCTTTTTGCATTCAATTCCTCTATAATTGGCCTTCCCTGTTTTAAAAACTTCTGATAATTTTGAAAACCTGGATGTCCTGGTATCATATACCCATTCATCATCATTCTCCTGGACATGCCACGCCTCATCATTCCTGGTCCCATCATCCCCCTGTTCATCATACCATAACCAGGATAATAAGCATTTGGGTTCTGGGTATTTTGCCCAGATATAGCTATACCAGCAAATCCCAATAACAAGCCACATACTCCTATTAAAATCAATTTTTTCATAACACTCCTCCATTTTTAAAGTTTAATTGTTGCTAAAAATATTTTTTTGTTCTTTGCTTCCTGCTAAAGGGGAGTCCCTCCCCCTTAGCAAGATGGCAAAACTACTACCAATTACTACCACCCCCATGCGCAGCCATAATATGGATGTGGTCCCATGTGTGGATAAGCATAGCCTTGAGTATTTAAGTTTGCAGTATTTAGCCTTGCATAAAGATCGTTGAGTTCCTGCTGAAGTTTGGCTATTTTCTGGACATCTGGATTTTTTTGGGCAAATAACACATTTAACTCTGCCTGTTTTTCACTTATCTGTTTTCTAAGTCCATCTAAATTGATGTTCTGTGCCTGGGGAAACACATATCCATTATATCCTGTACCATATGATGGATAAAACGGACACCAACCAAATGCCAAAGATCCTACTAACAAAACCCCTACTAGTCCTAAAATAATTACTGTTAATCTTTTCATGACAAAACCTCCTTTTTTATCCCTTTATAAGCAACAGTTGTGCCACAATAATATCTATTTGAATTTATTTGAATTATCCGTATATATCTCAGAAAAATTTAAAGAATGTGAAAGAGTTGTATAAGTTTTATACATACGGTGAGTATTTTTTATACAGTTTTTGAATTTTATTTTCTGGATACTGGATTTATGTATGTTGAATTGTTTTAAAATAATTTATACAAATAATAGAGTGATTGGAAAAAATCTATATTGGGAATGGGCTTAAATGAATAAAACAAAAAGATTAGGATATGTTGAAAAAATTGGCACGAGAATTTCTTGGTCTATTGTAATTAGTTCCATTGTGCTTTTGATTGTTGTGATAATATTCTTTTTAGACAATCTTAATAGAGAAAAAAAATTTATGAAAAAACTGCTTTTAGAAAAGGGGATCACCATAATAAAGGCATTTGAAGCAAGCACTAGGACAGGGCTCCTTCAAATGGGATGGGAATCCTTTCATATACAAAAGATGATCTCTGCAATGGGCAATCAAAATGACGTGGTATATATCTTTATTTGCAATAAACAGGGAAGGGCACTGGCCCACACTGACCCTAACATGGTGGGAAAGATTGTCATCTCTCCACAGGTCATAAAGAGATTACGTCCAGGTATTAAGGAAAAATATCGCATAACTTATAGTAAAGACAATAAGAAGATATTTGAGGTATATAAGGTGTTTAAACCCATACATGTCCAAAGGGCCATGTGTCCACAATTTGAATACAGATTTAGAGGAGGAGACCTGAGGAAAAGGCTTGGTCGAAATGGCACATGGTGCAGTCCATATTTTTTATCCCGTTCAAGGTTTTTTGTGTTTGTTGGGTTGGACATATCCCCTTTTAAAAAGGCACAAGATGTGGATACCAGGAATGCTGTGGTTATCTCAATAGTTATAGTCTTACTTGGTATGGGAGGTATATATCTATCAAATCTTGTTGTTCAATATCAAAGGGCAAGGGGTAAACTCAGCTATACCAGTGCCGTTGCTGATACTGTAATATCAAATTTACCAGTTGGTTTGATGGTCTTATCAAGAGATGGCAGGATTATATTCATCAATAGGGAAGCAGCCAAGATAATAGACCAGAAAGCTGATTCAATTTTAGGAAAAAGATTAGATGAAAAGTTCACAAAGGGATTTGTGCACGCTGTATCGGCTTTAAATTCAAATATGGATTTTGTTGAAAAAGAAGTAGATATCATAACAAAGGGTGGTAGTTATCAACCAGCTACTATTATTGCTAGTAAGATAATTAGTGAATATGGAGACCACATAGGGGATATAGTGATAATAAAGGACTTAAAGGAGATAAAAAAACTTCAAGAAGAGATCCAGAGAAAAGAAAGACTGGCATCTTTAGGTAGATTGGCTGCAGGCATAGCCCATGAGATAAGAAATCCTTTAAGTTCAATAAAGGGCATGGCCACATATTATATTCAAAAATTTTCAGACCAAACAGAAGAGGGAAAGATTGGAAAGATTCTAGTTCAAGAGGTAAATAGGCTAAACAGGGTAATTAGTGAACTCCTTGATTTTGCCAAACCTGTAAATTTAAATCTAAGAGAAACTAGATTAAAGGATTTGGTAAACCACGCCCTTCGACTGATAAGTGAAGATGCAAGAGAAAAAAATATAAATATTCATGTGGGAATTGAGCCTGATGAATTGAGTGTGGTTGTTGATCCAGATCGGTTTATCCAATGTCTTTTAAATTTATTTATAAATTCTTTAGAATCAATGGACAAAGATGGTGTTTTAAGTATTGTGGGTAGGGCGGTAGATGAAAAACAGGTGTTAATCCAAGTAATTGATTCAGGTAAAGGGATAGATAAAAAGGATCTAACAAGGATTTTTGACCCTTATTTTACCACAAAACCATTTGGTACAGGGCTTGGCCTTGCTATTGTGCACAAGATTGTAGAGGCACATGGAGGAAAGATTGAAGTTATATCAAACAAAGGACAAGGCACTGTGTTTAGTATTTTCTTGAAAGCAAAAGTATGAATACAACATAAAAAGGACTTAGGATAAGATATGGGTAATACAATCGGTAGGATATTAGTTGTTGACGATGACCTAGCACATTCAACTACCTTAAAGACCCTACTCAGTATATGGGGATACGATGTTATATGTGTTGAAGATGGTGAAGATGCAGTGTATTTTGTAAAAAAAACTCCCTTTGATCTTATTTTAATGGATATTAAGATGATCAAAATAGATGGAATTGAGGCATTAAAAAGGATAAAAGGATATAATCCTGCTATACCAATAATCATGATGACTGCATATTCTTCTGTGGAATCAGCAGTTGAGGCATTAAAGGCCGGTGCATATGACTATTTAATAAAACCCTTGGACTTTGATGCCCTGAGATTAAATATCCAAAGGGCGTTAGAGCACCTTGAACTAAAAAAAGAAAATAAGAGACTTAAACAGAGCTTAGGCGAAAACTTTGATTTTAATAATATTATTGGAAAAAGTGAGTCCATTAAAAAGCTACTGGAAAAAGTGGCAATGGTGGCTCCATCTGATGCAAATGTACTAATAACTGGTGAATCTGGGACAGGAAAGGAATTAATCGCAAGGGCAATACATTTAAATAGCAATAGAAAGCAGGGTCCATTTATAACTGTTAATTGTGCAGCCCTTACAGAGACCCTACTTGAATCTGAGCTATTTGGACATGAGAAGGGGGCATTTACTGGTGCTGACAAGAGACGTGAGGGTAGATTTGTAGGGGCAAATAATGGTACTATTTTTTTGGATGAGATCGGCGAGATGCCAATGTCTATGCAACCCAAGTTACTGAGGGTCATACAAGAAAAAGAGGTTCAGCCCCTAGGGAGCGATAAGACAGTAAAGGTAGATGTGAGGATTATTGCGGCCACCAATAGGGACTTAGAAGATGAAGTGATAAAGGGGAATTTTAGGGAGGACCTGTTTTATCGCTTAAATGTTGTAAATCTCCACATGCCAAGTTTAAGGGATAGAAGGGACGATATTCCAATTTTGGCAAATTATTTTCTAAAACTCTATGCTGAAAAGAACAAAAAACAAATAAAAGGCATAACCCCACGGGCAATGGACCTTTTACTAAAACACAACTGGCCAGGGAACGTAAGGGAGCTTGAAAATGCAATGGAACATGCAGTTGTATTGTCCACTGGTGAATATATAAGTGAAAAGGAATTACCCCTTAGAATCAGAAAAAATTTACAGCCCAATATAATTGAGGAAGATGCAAAAACTGCAAGAGATCAAGCCATATCTTTGGATGAAATAGAAAAACAAGCCATTATAAGGGCACTAAAGATTGCAGGGGGGAATAAGAGCGAGGCAGCTAGGATACTTAAGATAAATAGAAGGACCTTGTATTTAAAGATGGGGAAATATGGGATTTGAGTGTTTATTTCCTTAAAAGAGGATCTAAAAGCTAGGAAAGTTTCATTTAGGTGGACTCCAAAGTTGCTCAACAAATAAAGGTTAAGGTATTATTTGTTATAAGGTATTCAACAAAAGAGAAGGAGGGCCCAATGAAAGGTAGAAGGAATTATACTGCAGGGTTTAAGACCAAGGTAGCATTAGAGGGGCCATTAAAGAAGAGAAGACTACCTCTGAAATAGCCTCTTTAGTTTGGTATTCATCCTACAATGGTAACCAGGTGGAAAAAGGAATTTCTAGAGAATTCTCATAAGGTTTTTAGAACAAATGACAATAAAGAGAAGGAACTATAAAAGATTATAGAGTAACTATATAAACAAATTGGGAAATTAAAGGTGGAAAAGGATTTTTTTCCAGAAAATTAGGAGTAATACAAGTAGGAAACAGAGGCTACTGATGGTAGAAAAAAGTGGTAAATTGAGTATAAAAATACAGTGTGAGTTTCTATGTGCATCAAGGAGAAGTTATTATAAGCCAAAAGGAGAAAATGATTTTAATAAGGAATTAATGAAGTTGCTAGAAGAACAATATATGAAAGACCCTACATGTGGTATTATGGTTATCCTGAGATAATTCATTTAGATAAGGGTGAACAGTTTTTGAGCAAGGATTTTTTAGATGTATTTAATGACAAAGAGGAAAAGATCACATGTAGATTTTCTTTTGGAGAAAGAGGTTACATAGACAACATCTATATAGAAAGATTCTGGAGGATCTATAAATACGAATCTTTAAATCTTCACGATATATCAACATTAAGAGATGTCAAAGAGATTAGCCAAAAATGGTTGGACTATTATAACAAACAAAGACCGCATCAAAGCCTTAAGTATAAAACACCCGATGAGATCTATTATGAAAATCGAGATTTACCTAAAAATAGAAGAAATGTTGTGCCATATATGAATTAAACCTTTAATTCTATATCCGGGTTTAAAGAAATCTCATTCTCTCTTGAATCGTAATCCAAAATCTCGGCATACAGACAAAAATTTAAAGTGGTTTTAAGAACAATCACAGATCTTTCTTTTGGTAAAAGCCCTTTTAAAAACGCCTTCGCTTCATTAAAGCTAACCTCACCATTGTTTTCCTGTACAAACTTCAGAAATTCTTTGACAATAGGCAACTTTAAGAGTTGTATCCTAAATATCTCTTTTCTTAAATTTACATCTGCATCCAAAAATTTCCTGCCCATCTTGGTTAAGGCAACCCATTTAAGAGGCGTTTCAACCAATCCTAAAAATTCTGCTGCCGTTGAAACAAGCATAACCGATGTAAATCTTCTGTGTATTTTTTCAGAAAGCTCAAACATATCTATTTTGCCATTATTGTCTTCCAATATCTCAAGCAAACCTATGACCTCACTAACGGTGGTAGGAGGAATGGGTAAAATCTGTTTAAAAATTTTTTTCTGCGGTTCATCCGGGACTATGTGTTTTGTTAAATAACCCCTGATGGTCTCAACAACTTTTAAAAACTGGGGGCTGTTTTGGATTCTCGGATGTGGAAGATTGTTGTCGTAAACAAGCTCTATTTTGCCAGGCTTGGTTGACATTATCACAATCTTATCTGCCATATAAACAGCCTCGGTAACGTTATGGGTAATTATGACAATGTTTTTTAGTGTGGTATCACCGGAAAACCAAAGGTCCATAACTTCTTCTCTTAGGTTTTCAGCTGTTAATACATCTAAAGCACTAAACGGCTCATCCATACAAAGTACCTCAGGTTCAGACACTAAAGCCCTTGCGATACCGACTCTCTGTTTCATTCCGCCTGACAAGTTTTTGGGGTAACTTTCTTCAAATCCTTCCAAACCAACCATATCAATTGCATGTTTTATCTCATCATCGATATTCTGAGTTGAGTTTTTAGTACCTATCTCTATATTTTCCCAGACAGTTTTCCATGGAAACAGGGCAAAATTTTGAAACACCATCGCCATACTGTCATTAACTCCCAACTGTTTACTGCCCTTATAGTAAACCTCGCCTTCCGTGGGCTTGAGCAATCCCGTGATTATCCTCAAAAAAGTCGATTTTCCGCATCCTGATGGACCAAGAATCGACACTATCTCACCTTCATCAATCGATAAAGTTATATTTTCAAGGACTTTTAACTCCTCCGTCTTCGACATAGAAAAAACCATATTGATGTTTTTCGCCTCAATTAAAGCCATAACTACTCCAAAGAAAATCTTTCTGCTGTAAACCTCTGAAGAGGTCTCCAGATAAGTCTATTTATCAAAACAACGCTTAAAGACATAACGATAACACTTACAGATAAGAGATGTAGTTTGCCCAAGTCTGCAAAATTATTAATCATAGCACCCAAACCAAAAGCCTCTATTATTTTACCCTTAATACTCATATACTCAGCCACAATGCTTGCATTCCACGCTCCGCCGGCGGCCGTTATGATGCCAGTAATCAAGTAGGGAAATATCACGGGAAGATAAAGCGTAAACATTTTTTTTAAGCCTTTGAGACCAAAAATTCTTGTTGCTTCTTCCAACTGTTTCGGCACTGTCGATGCACCGGCTATTACATTGAACAGGATATACCATTGAGTTCCAAGCATCATTAAGAGAACGGACGAATAATTTAAATTTGGAAACAGTATAACAAACCAAGGATAGATTAAGGGAGCGGGAAAAGAAGCAAGTACCTGGACAATAGGTTGCAGCTTTGATGAAAGCTTTGAACTTCTACCTATCAAAATACCTACAGGAACAGCCCAGGCAATAGACAGCACAACGCTCAAATACACCCTCAAACCGGTAACACCATCACCCAAAAGAATTTTATAAAAGTCGCTCATATTCACATATTTAACAAATACGTAAATCTTATAAATAACAAGCATTGCAAGAATATAAATCAAAACTGTAAAAATTATATCTTTAAATCTTTTCGTTTCCTCTTTATAAAGGCTTTTGGTTGCCTTTGAACGGGTAAGGGTTATATGCTTTAATCTATACAGTAAATACTCCCTAAAGAATCTAGTTATATGGGAATTTATGAGAATATCCAGAACAAAGGAACCCTTAGCGGTATCATCCTCTTTTTCCGAGAACTTTTTTGCCCACACATTTATAGGCTTCCAGAAGAACACATCTATAGTAATTATCATCAATACCGTAGCAGTAATCCCAAGAATTTCACCCGGAAGATAGCCCTTGCTTATTGCCAAGGCCATATAGGAGCTAATGCCGGGGACAGAGTATGATTTATTTCCCAAGGTGAAAGCTTCACAAACAGTTAAAAAAAACCAGCCACCAGCCATGGACATCATGCTGTTCCAGACAAGACCAGGTATGGCATAGGGAACCTCAACATTCCAAAAAACAGCCCACTTGGAGAGTTTATAAACAAGCGATGTCTCAATAAGCTCCTTTGGAACGGACTTTAACGATTGATAAAAGCTGAAAGTCATATTCCATACCTGCCCTGTGAAAATCATAATTACGGAGACAGTCTCAAGCCCAAATTCCGAATTAGGGAAAAGGGATATCAAAGCTAACATCAAGCCCGGCAAAAAGCCTAAGACTGGCACGGATTGGAGAATATCAAGTGTGGGTACTATAAGCCTTTCCAAATATCTGTTCTTTGCCGCAGCATAGCCTACTGCAAGCGTAAAAATTAAGGATATAAAATAGGCTATAAACCCCCTTGTTGCAGAGTATAGCGTATATTTGACAAGATTTATCGGGTTCAGTGATATGTGAGCGTTCGGAACAAAGGGAGCTTCCCACCTTTTAGCCATCATTTCGATGGCTAAAACAGCGAAGATAAGCAATCCTATAACTATAAAATCGTATATGGTGATTTTCCTTTCACTAACTTCGTTCATACCCAACTGTTCCTACTTACACAAATTATAGAAATAGGTTATGGAAAAAAGAGGGATTATTAACAGGCCGTTAAGATTTGACCTCGGAGATTTTTGGGTGGATAATTTTAAAACAAATAATTCAAGTTTTCTTAGAGGGACTATTGCTACTCCCTTAGCCTTTTTAATCACCAACAAATCTTTATCCCCGCTTACCAACTAATCGCTATTAATAGAAAGAGTACAAGACAGAATAAAATCATCATGCTTGTCTGTACAAATTTTTTCACACTATCTAAGGGGTGAATAGTACTTGAAACTTAACATATAATCAGTAAAACATTTTTAATTAAATAATTTTCGGCTTTAATTTTTCTGCTCAGTACTTTTTGATTTTTTTAATAACAAAAGAATCTACAATTAACTCAAAATCATCTTTATCTTGTGGTGTTTGTCATTTAGGTGGCCCCCCAAAAATTGCTCAATAAATAAAGGTTAAGGTATTATTTGTTATAAGTATTCAACAAGGGAGAAGGGGACCACCTCATTTTTATATATCGTAACCGACCATAGATAACTTCCTTAAAAAACTAAATCTTATCTTGCTGCTATGCGCAACTAAAATCTTGAGCTAATGCAGGGTTTATTTTGCACCCTTTGAAAGTAAGTATTGCACTATATCTGAATATCCTTGGGCTTTTGCAAGATCAATAGGCGTTTTGCCACTCTTACTCTTCGCATTAACATTGGCTCCCTTGGAAACTAAATACTTAACTATTTTTAAGTAGCCTAGACCAGCTGCAAAGTGAAGCGGCGTCCAACCATTTTCACTTCTTGCATTAACATTAGCTCCCTTGGAAATTAGATATTTTACTACTTTTAAATGTCCAAAATAAGCTCCCGCGTGAAGCGGTGTTATACCATGCGTAGCCTTCGCATTAACATTAGCTCCCTTGGAAATTAGATATTTTACTACTTTTAAGTGTCCTTCATCAACTGCCCTGTGTAGCGGAGTCTTGCCATCGTTATTTCTTGCATTAACATTAGCTCCCTTGGAAACTAAATATTTTACTACTTCTAACTGTCCTTCACTGGCTGCCCAGTGGAGCGGGGTCTTACCATCATTATCCCTTGCATTAACATTAGCTCCTTTGGAAACTAAATATTTTACTACTTCTAAGTGTCCTTCATTGGCTGCCCAGTGGAGCGGGGTCTCTCCATCGTTATCCTTTGCATTAACATTAGCTCCCTTGGAAATTAAATATTTTACTACTTCTAAGTGTCCTTTCCAAGCTGCCCAGTAAAGTGGTGTTCGACCATTCTCATCCCTCGTGTTAACATCCGCTCCTCTGGAAATTAGCTCTTTAACAGTCTGTAAATTTCCCTGTTGAGCAGCTTTTATCAGATCCTCGTTTAAGCCCGCAAGTGCCTGAGAGGTAAACATAAAGAGCATCAATGGAACTAATACGTAGATTGCAGATCTCCTCATAGCTACCTCCTAATTAGTTTAAATTTTAAACCTTGCTATACTAGTGTATTTTTTTGACTGCCCAAGCTAAATCGTTTTGACTTTTACTAGTCGTTTTGTCAGCTTCTGCAGCGTTCACTCTTTATCTTACAAGGAGAAAAAAGTCAAAGCAAAAAGATTATTCCTAACTTGTTGATATAATCTTTACAAAAATAAAAAAGCCCCTTCGTTTTTGGGTTTACATGATGTGATAAAATATATCATCTAATAGGTGTAAAAATAAAAAAAGAAGAGGTGTATAAAAAGAAAGTGCTCCACTACAAAGACCTTGCACTATCTAATGGCATTGTGTTATAGATAAAGGAGCCTAATTTTTATTTTGACAAAAGTTTAAGGTAAAAAAAGGGGGAGATAAGAGATGAAAAGAAGTCCTTACTGGCCAGACGGTGTGCCCACAGAGATATCTGGTTATAAAAGACCTGTGTTTGATTTAATAGATCAGTCTGCAAAAGAATTTTCAAACAAGGTATACACCATTTTTCAAGGGGCCAAGAAGACCTTTAAGCAAGTTAAAGATTATTCAGATAGGATAGCAAATTTTTTAAGACAAAAGGGATTAGAAAAGGGTGATAGGGTGGCGATTTTTTTGCCTAATATCCCCCAATATCCATGTATATTTTTTGGGATTTTAAGGGCTAGGGGGATTTGTGTTACATGTAATCCCTTATATACCCCTGGGGAACTTAAACACCAGCTACAAGATTCAGGGGCAAAATGGGTCTTTTGCATGGACCATCCGCAGTTTTATAAGACTACTTTGGAGGCAATAGAAGATACAGATGTTGGTGATAATAACGTAGTAATTTGTAATATTAAGTCTTGGTTACCTCCATTAAAAGGATTTTTGGGGTCTATTCTGAATAAGATACCAAAGGCAGAGTCTCATAGGGATTCACACGTATTTTTGGATGATATTTTAAAAAATACACCTCCTATTGATAAAAATGAAGACATTGATCCAGAGGTGGATCCAGCTATTATAATTTATACAGGGGGTACTACTGGTCTTCCCAAGGGCGCAGTTTTGACTCATATAAATTTGGTCTTTGACGTAATGGCCCTTGAACAATACGTAAGGATCCCACATGAGCCTGGGGCAAAGGCTGAACCGCCTAGGCGTGGGGGTTATCATTGTTATCTTGGGGTCCTCCCCTGGTATCATAGTTTTGGCATGACTGTGTGTATGCTGGCCTCTTGTGGGAGTGGGTCAAGATTGATCTGTATACCAGATCCAAGGGCAGGAAATCCTCCATTTACAGAGGTGTTGAGACAAGTGGAAAAATATAAACCAACATTTGTGGTAGGGGTCCCAACCCTATTTGCTGCCTTTGTGAACCATCCCCTTATAGACAAATTTGACCTCACTTCTATTATGTGTTGTGCCTCTGGTGGTGCACCCTTGCCAGTGGAGCTTGCAAAGGAATTTGAGAAAAGGACAGGATGTGTAATATATGAAGGTTATGGACTGAGTGAGACCTCTCCTGTTATATGTGCCAATCCAAGCGACAAAAACAAGAGAAAATTCGGGTCAGTGGGATTTCCTGTACCCAATACTGAAATAAAGATTGTTGACCTAGAGACAGGTGAAAGGGAATTACCCCAGGGTGAAGACGGAGAAATAGCGGTTTGTGGCCCTCAGGTGATGAAGGGATATTGGAGAAATCCCCAGGCAAATGAACAAGTGTTTAGGGAAATAGATGGTAAGAGGTTCTTTTTAACTGGAGACATAGGTCATATTGATGAAGAGGGATATTTAATAATTACAGACAGAAAAAAGGATTTAATTATTGTTGGAGGATTTAATTGTTATCCAAGGGAAGTAGAAGAAGTCTTATATGCCCATCCCAAAGTGGCCCAGGCAGCTGTAATTGGTGTGCCTCATCCAAAGAGTGGAGAAGTGGTCAAGGCCTTTATTCAATTAAAGGAAGGAGAGGAGGCCACTGAGGAAGAGATAATTGAATTTTGTAAAACCAGATTAGCTGGTTATAAAAGACCAAGATATGTGGAATTTAGAAAAGAACTCCCTACTTCTGCAGTAGGTAAGGTCCTAAGACGGGTATTAAAAGATGAAGAATTAAAAAAAAATATAACTTATTTTATGAGAAAAAATATTCTCTTAGGGATAAAAAAATATAAAAGGACATAATATGGGATATATCTCAAAAGAGTTGTTAATGACCTTAGATTTTGATGATTTTACACCAGGTAAGATTATTGAGCAATTGAAATTTTTGCCAATAGTATTTGATTTTTTAAAGTCAAAAGAACTCCAAATGGGGAAGGTAAGACCCCTTGTTACTTATATGATAGGCGTAACAATATGGGCATTTCGCGAGAAAGGTGAGCCAAAAAGGGATCTGCCAGAGGATTTTTTTTATACCTTATGGGAGAGGTTTGCAACTCAAAGACACAGGGCAAAACTACTTGGGGGCACAGTTCAACACATGGAGCCAGAATTATGGTCTTTGTTCTTAAAGACAATACAAGGGGAATCTATTAGGGATAGAAATCTCCTAGCAGAAGAGATAGGAGTAGGGGCACTGGTGTTTGCTGTTGTTTTGATAGGCATATTATATATATTTTCAGATAACCAAGGGCTAAGTGAGCTAAATGAATTTATTGGAAATACCAAGTAAAATCAGAAAATATATTTTTATCTTGTTGATATTTTTTAGTTAGCTCCGTATAATCCCCAGAAAAAACGTGTGAAAGGGTAAAATGACTAAAAATCCAGTACATTTTGATCCAAGACTAGTTACTTACCGTTTAGAAAAAAAATCTCATGTGAATACCAGGCCGCTATCCATTTGTATTTTGAGCTATAGGAGTAATCCATTTTGCGGGGGGCAGGGGGTTTACGTAAAATATTTGTCAAAGGCGTTGAGAGACTTGGGACATAGGGTGGAGGTGATAAGTGGGGAACCTTATCCTGATTTAGACAGAGATATAGGTTTTGTTCCCTTACCAGGTATGAATTTTTATGGGTATAACAGGGTAATAGATGCAATAAAAGAGCGGAAGATAAAGGGATTTATAGACCTATATGAACTCATTTCATATAATACTGGAGGTTTCCCTGAACCCCTGACCTTTGGGCTCAGGGCAGCAAGTTTCCTTGGACGTAAGAGAGAAAAGAAATATGATATTATTCACGACAATCAAAGTTTGAGTTATGGGCTGCTCAAACTCACATCTAAATATCCCGTTGTGTCCACAATCCACCATCCAATTACTAGGGATTTGAGGCTGGCCTTAACGCATGAAAAAGATTTCTTCTTAAGACTACTTATTAAGAGATGGCATAG
The DNA here is from genome assembly GCA_027013815.1 of Desulfohalobiaceae bacterium. Lineage (GTDB taxonomy): Bacteria > Desulfobacterota > Desulfovibrionia > Desulfovibrionales > Desulfothermaceae > Desulfothermus. Next base: position 18,850 of record JALWFY010000021.1, read on the forward strand.
TTTTTTAAAGATGCAAAAAAGAGTGGCACCTCGTCTGCCATTTATAATCACAGTTTCCAAGGCATCAAAAAAAGATATTATTGAAGATTTTAAGGTGCAACCAGACAAAGTACATGTTGTTTATAATGGAGTAGACATTGAAAAATTTAGGCCCTTAACAGAACTGGAGCCAGTTAAAGATAGTATTATAGCAACTGCTAGTGCAGATGTTCCCCTAAAGGGACTAAATTATTTAATTGAGGCCATATCCTTGGTCAGGGAAAGATTTCCAAATATAAGTCTTAGGGTGGTAGGAAAACCCAAGAAACAAGGGGATACTGAGAAGTTGATTCAAAAGTTAAGACTGCAAGACAGGGTATCTTTTGTATCTGGTATTACAGACGAAGAATTAGTAAGGGAATATGCAAGGGCAACTATTGCAGTTGTCCCGTCTTTGTATGAGGGTTTTGGTCTTCCAGCTGCCGAGGCCATGGCGTGTGGAAAACCAGTGATTTCAACAACTGGTGGTGCACTCTCAGAGGTAGTGGGGAATGCTGGATTACTTGTTCCACCTGGAGATCCAAGGCAACTTGCAAATGGAATTTGTTATCTCCTGTCAAACTCTGGGCTACAAAAAGAGCTAGGCACTAAGGCACGGACCAGGACGGTAGAGATGTTTAATTGGGAAGCAGCAGCAGAAAATACTGTTGAAGTTTATAAAAAGGCAATAGAACATTATGCTCACAGTTGATTTGTCCAGCCTAGACATTGGTCCAGGGAAAAGGGTATTGGATCTTGGGTGCGGAGAAGGACGGCATATCCATCATATTTATATGCAAAAGGACGTCCTAGTATATGGACTGGATCTAGACCTTGATTCAGTTAAAAAGACCCATGATAATTGTAAAAAATATTTTTCCTTAAGCAAAAGCAAGAATGAGAATTGGTTAATTGCTCAGGGAAAATGTGAGTATTTGCCTTTTAAAAGAGAATCTTTAGATTGCATTATATGTTGTGAGGTCTTAGAGCATATTGAGAATTATCACAGGGCAATTAAGGAGATATGGTGGAGTTTAAAGCATGGGGGAATGTTAGTTATAAGTGTTCCCCGTTTTCTCCCTGAGAGGATATGTTGGGCGTTGGCAGATGGGTATAAATATGAAAAGGGTGGACATATAAGGATTTTTAAAGAGTCCCCCTTGAAGTTAGAGGTACAAAGACTTGGATTCAAGTTTATAAAAAAACACTATGCCCATGGGATACACTCTCCTTATTGGTGGTTAAAATGTATAAAATGGGAAAAAAGGGATACTTGGCTTCCTGTTAGGTTGTATCACAGACTCTTGGTCTGGGATATAATGAAGTCTCCAAGGTTGACTAGGTCATTAGACAAATTACTTACCCCGATTATTGGTAAAAGTGTTGTTTTATATTTTAAAAAGGTGGACAAAAAGTGGTAAAAACAGAGATTTTCCCCTTAAAGTTTATATCAAGAGACGAAATAATAAGCACTGCTCAATATATCAAAGAAAACCAATATCCTTCAGGGGGTATCCCCTGGTTTAAAGGTGGAGTTTTAGATCCTTGGGACCATGTGGAATCTGCCATGGGACTGACTGTTGCAGGTTTCTATAAGGAGGCCAAAGATGCATACAGATGGATGGCCAGGATGCAGGAGAGTGATGGAGGGTATTGGCCTGGATATGACGATACTTATCCTTTGGACAAGAGCAGGAAGGAATCCCACCATGCACCATATCTTGCTACAGGGGTTTTTCACTATTATCTCATTACCCAAGATCAAGAATTTCTATTTGAGATGTGGGAACACGTAGAAGCAGCAATAGAGTTTGCCCTAAGATTACAGAGCAGAGAAGGAGAAATTTATTGGGCCCTTTTGCCTGAAGATAAGATATATAGGGACGCACTGATCACAGGTTGTTCATCTATTTATAAGAGTTTGGAATGCGGTATCTTAATTGCCAGAGAGATTGGCATTAAAAAATATGAATGGATTCACGCCAGGGAAAGATTAAGATATGCATTAATTAAGAAACCCCACCGTTTTGACCGCACCTGGCCAAAGAAAGACAGATATGCCATGGATTGGTTTTATCCTATCCTATGTGGATTATATGAGGGTAAGGCGGCAAAAAAAAGAATAAATCAGAGGTGGAATCAATTTATTGAACATGGTCTGGGGTGTAGGTGTGTAAATGATGAGCCATGGATTACAGTTGCTGAGTCCTGTGAATTGGTAATATCCCTATTAGCAGCTCAAATGAATTTAACTGCCTTTCAACTATTTAGTTGGCTGGGGAAAAATAGAGACAAAGATGGCGCATATTGGACTGGATATCAAAAGGAACTAAAGATATTTTGGCCTGAGGAAAAGCCTACATGGACGGCTGGGGTGCTTTTGTTGGCAGTGGATGCACTAATGAAATTAAGTCCTGGAGCTGACTTGTTTGTAAAAGTATTTTTAAAGGGTACCAATCAAGGAGATGTTAGAGGGATACTTGGTGGATCAGAGATGAGAGCGGCGAAGTAAGCCCAGTGTGTTTATAAAGTCATATTCCTTAAATATACCTGAATCAAGGGCCATTTCATAAACCCTTCTTGGAGCGTCTCCTCCTTGAGATGGATCAAAAAACACATCGTGTATGGCTAAGATTCCCCCTTCAATTAGGTGTGGGGCCCAACAAATATAATCTCGTTTAGCAGCCTCAAAACTATGACTACCATCTATGAATACAAGGGATAGAGGGGTGGCCCATCCCCTTGCAACTATATGGGACTTGCCTACAATAGGTATAACTGTGTCTATTAGCCCTGCCCTTTCAATGTTTTTTTCAAACTCATAAAAGGTATTTACCCTTTTTGCCTTATGGTCGTATAGGTCTGGATCAAAATATTCCTCACCAAATTGGTGTTCTTCTGAGCCCCTGTGGTGATCAATGGAGAATAATATACCATTTTCTTCTTTGATTCCCATCCCAAGACAGATGGCAGAAAGGCCACAATAGCTCCCTATCTCAACACAGGGGCCTTTGGGTGCACATATCTTGCCGATATTATACAATGCATCCATTTCATCTGGGGCCAAAAAACCCTTGATTTCATCCAAAAAAGGAACTTTTTGTTTTAATATACTCATAGTTGTTTGAATTTAATAAATTTCATGGGGTATCTTACCCCATGAGTTAAAATCTTATTATTGGATGGCCTTTGCATTTTTTAATGCATAGAGTACAATCTTTTGCATCATGCGTTCCTTTAAATTTTTGGGACTATCAAGCTCCATCCTTTCTAAATAAGGCATTGCCTCTTGAGAAATTGAATACTTTGAAAACATCCCTTTTACAAGCTTTAATTTCCCAAATATATTTTCTTTTGCAATGGCCTTTAGGGCCTTGCCCAGAACCAATTCCTCCTTTGTAAAATCTGTACCAAATGGGAAATCAGTTATTATATTTTTATCTTTGTATTTCTTTAATACTCCCTGTATCTTTTCAGGGGTGTTATATCTGTATCTATCAGGGATCCTATATGATTTTGGAACCTTTTTATATTTTTTTGCCTTTTTTAGTAGTTTTTCCTGAAATTTAGAATCTGTAATTTTTAACATCTCTATTATTACCTGTTTATCTGTCTTTCCCCTTAGGTCAGCTATGCCATATTCTGTAACTACAATGTCTCTCAAATGCCTTGGAACTGTTATTTCTCCATATTCCCATACAATATTAGAACTTACCTTTCCCCTATCGGTCCTAGTGCTCCTGACCATTATTAAGAACCTGGCATCAGGGAGTGCATGAGCCATTGATACAAAATTGTATTGTCCTCCTGGTCCGCTCACTACCCTACAATTATTCAATGTGTGAGAGATTATTGCCCCGTTTAACATGACCATTAGTGCGGCATTTATAAAACGCCCATCCCTTCTCTGGAGGGTACGTAGTTTTTCATTGCCATATAATTGATTGATTTCATTAACCCCTCTCATGTTTATTTCTTTTAGCTTATCTTCTGGCATGGATCTCAAATATTCATAGAATTTGTTTGGACCAAAGAAAAAACTGGTATTTATTAATATACCATTTTTTAGATGAGTCCCAAGGCAATTAGAAGTAATTTCTTTAAAATTCGCTGGATCCCCTAGGTTATTTGAAAACTCCATTTCACCTAATTTAAGACTACCTCCTTCTAATTGTACCTCTTGTTTGAATATCCCAAATTCCTTTAAAAAATTCACATCTTCTTCAGTAAGTTGCTGGTGTATTGCTAGGTTTTCCATAAGATGTCTTAGGGTACCAGGACATATCTCCCCATTTATCTTGCCTTCATTTACAAGCCTTTGAATGGTTATATTGTCATATACCCGTCTTTTTATTATACCCGCCTTATATAGCTCTATCATGGTGTCCACAAACATCTCTGAAGATATATGGAGCCCTTCAATGAATTTTTCTGTACCACCATAAGTGTCAATCAATTCTTTATTTTCATCTATTACGTTTAGATCATTTAAGATATTTTTGTATTCACTGTTGTTTTCATGTCTTAAAAGTAGTCCACTAATTACTGCGTCTCCTAAAGAACCAATACCTACTTGAAGGGTACCTCCATCTTTGACCAAGGTGCTTGCTTGAAGTCCAACTGTCCAGTCAGTAAGAGAGACGGGTTCCTTAGGGACATGAAACATTTCATAGTCATATTTTCTATTATCAATGACAAGGTCATAGAAATCCTCATCAACTAGTGCCTTACCGTACATAAAAGGTGCCCTTTGATTTGTCTGCCCAACTAATATGCCCTTGACACCTTTTTCCTTGGTCATCTTTCTCATGATTTGACCAGCCTCTAAGTGGGTATCTGGGTCTGAACTCATACTAAAATATCTCTTGCCATTGATATCTTTCTTTGATATTTGCTGGACAAGCACATTGACTCCCTGGATTACGCCATCTCTAACTGCATGTGTGTAATTGGAACACAAAAAGTTCTGCTGAGCATGACTACAATTTAGTCTTGCACCTGGTTTGAAAAAGAATTGGATGAGTTCAAAATTTTCTGGAAGTTTGCCTAGGTCATTTATATATAAGAGGTCTGGATAATCTGGCCACAGTCTCTTGACCATGGGTTCAATTAATCGTCTTTCTAGATCGTTTTTCCATGTGGGACGATTTAAATTTAAGGCGGTTATTATCTTCAAGTGAAGGGATTTGTCTTTTTTTACCCTGGTGTATAAACTGTTTAATAGGTGATTTGGTTTTCCTATGCCAAAGGGTGCGGCTACGACCAATTCTTTGCCCACCCTTTTTATTATTTCATCTACACATGCCTCTACCTCATCAAAATATATTGGTTTAATATTTGTTGATAGTCCCAAAGCTCAACCCTCCCATTTTGGATTTTAAATTGTACAACTTATGGTAAAATTTGTTTAGTATGTCAAGAAAAGTTTAGGAATAAACAATGTTTTTAAATAAAAAGACCAATTATAACATCCCAAATAAAAAGGGCCCCAAAATTTGAGGCCCTTTTTATTTTAGAGGGGGATGAGTTTACATTTTTTCATAAATACCTGCAGCACCCATTCCGCCTCCAATACACATGGAGACTATTCCATATTTTACATCTCTTTTGTGCATTTCATGAAGCAGGGTTGCTGTGAGTTTGGCACCTGTACATCCAAGGGGATGTCCAAGTGCAATAGCACCGCCATTTACATTGACTATTTCAGGATTAATTCCAACCTTTCTAATGCAGTATATGGCCTGAGATGCAAATGCTTCATTTAACTCAATAAGTCCAATGTCGTCTAATTTCATTCCTGTCTTTTCCAGTACACCGGGAATTGCCAGAGAAGGCCCTACACCCATAATCTCAGGAGGACATCCCTTTACATCAAATCCAATAAATCTGGCCATGGGGTCTTTACCTATTTTTTTCAAAAAGTCTTCAGATACCACCATACACAGTGCAGCACCATCGGTCATCTGAGATGAATTTCCTGCTGTAACGGAGCCACCGAGTTTAAATGGAGATTTTAATTTTGCCATCCTCTCCACAGTGGTATCTGCCCTAGGACCATCATCTATGTCTACGATCTCTTCTGTTTTAACCAGTTTGTCGTCTACTATTTTAGTCCTTGTAACCTTAACGGGTATAATTTCCTCTTTAAACTTTCCTTCTTTTATTGCCTTTACTGCCTTCATATTGCTTTCATATCCAAACTGGTCCATCTCTTCCCTGGTTATGTTGAATCTTTCAGCAACTAATTCTGCTGTAATACCCATGGAGGCATAGGCCTCTGGAAGGTCTATTATCATGTCTGGATTGGCCTTGAATATATTGCCCCCCATTGGGACCTTGGTCATGGACTCCACACCACCAGCAACAATACAGTCTGCAAATCCAGCCATTACCCGTTCTGCTGCTATGGCAATGCTCTGTAAACCAGAGGAACAAAATCTATTTACTGTAACCCCTGGTACAGTATTTGGGAGCCCTGCCCCAAGGGCTATCATCCTCCCTACATTCATACCTTGCTCGGCCTCTGGAAATGAACAACCTACAATCACATCTTCTATTAGGTTAGGCTCGATACCTGTCTTTTCTAAAAGACCCTTTAAGCAAACTATACCTAGATAATCAGGCCTTACATTGGCGAATTTTCCCCGTTTAGCCTTACATCCAGGTGTCCTCACTGCCTTTAATATATATGCTGCTCTCATAAAGATCTCCTCCATTTTATATTTTTATACGAGTAAATTAATTTCTTAGAGGTCTATTGGTTGTTAACATATGATTTATTCTTTCAACGGTCTTTTGTTGTTTACACAATTCCACAAAGGTTTCCCTTTCAAGTGATAAGACATATTCTTCAGTAATGAGTGTACCTGGATCAACATCTCCTCCACAAATAACGTCTGCAATCATTGAAGCCATCTTGTATTCATACTCTGTGATAAAATTACCCATCTTCATATTCCAGAGCTGACTCTTAATAGTAGCAGCTACATCCCTTCCTGGTGCCTTAAATGGCATAGGAGTCTTAGGCCTATATGTCTTTGCAAGGGTGAGGACCATTTGTTTTGCATTTCCAAGTAGGCTGTCAATGTCCATTGTGATCTGATCACCTGGTTTCATGTACCCTAATTTAAATGCCTCAGCTGCACCCATGGATACCTTTGCCATTGCTATGTTCTGAAAGTATTTAACAATAATATTTTGTACATTCACATTGACCCTTTCAGCCTCTTCAACTGCCCTTACACACATCTCCTTGGTACCTCCACCAGCAGGTAGAAGTCCAACACCAACCTCTACTAGTCCCATATAAGTCTCCACATGGGCACATATTGCATCTGAATGTAGACAAAATTCGCATCCACCGCCAAGGGTCATTTGAAATGGAGCAGCTACAACTGGGACTGCTGCATATTTAAGGGCCAGGGTAGCATGCTGGAATTTGCTCACACTTGCTTCGATTTGGTCAAAGGCCTTTTGCTCTATGGCAACTGCCAGCATAAAGAGGTTGGCACCAACAGAGAATCTCTCTCCTTGATTACCTACCACTAGACCAACACCTTGGTTTTCTGCAATCTCAATTGCCTTATAAGTCATATCCAGCATATCATCGCTAATGGAATTTTGTGGAGAATGGAATTCTAGGCAGAATACACCGTCTCCAATATCAATTATTGAAGCATTTTCATTGGAGTCAACTATCTTGTTTGTATCTGTCTTTATAAGGGATAGGTTGATAGTACCTTCTCTAACTGGGACTTCTTTGTAGGTATCAGTCAAGAGATCATAATAATATTTTTTACCATTTTCTATTTTGTAAAAGCTCTTAATATTTTTGAGTTTTTCAGGTACTGAAATACCATCTTTTTCTGCCCTTTCTACAAAATAATCAATCCCAATGGCATCAAAGGTCTCAAATGGTCCAAGTTCCCAATTATATCCCCACTTCATGGCATTGTCGACATTGACAACATCGTCTGCAATCTCAGGGATACGATTAAAAGAATAAAGAAGTGTATCCCTTACCATCCTCCATGCAAATTCCGCTGCCTTGTCCTGACCTTGGATAAGGGCCTTGATCCTTTCTCCAGTAGTCTTGGCCATCTTGGCGAGCTTAATGGAATCAAATTTGGGTTTTTGAACAGGCTTATACTCTCCTGCTTTGTAATCCCAATAATATTTTTGCCCACCTTCTTTTTTGTAAAATCCCTGTTTGGCCTTTCTTCCAAGTTGTTTGTTCTCCACCATTTTGATTAAGAATTCTGGGACCTTGAATACGTCTCTCTCTTCATCGTCTGGTAAGAGTTCATAAGAATTGTTTGCAACATGTACCATTGTGTCTAAACCAACTAGATCAGTTGTACCAAAGGCAGCGCTTTTTGGACGCCCCGTGGGTTTACCTGCAACTGCATCCACTTCTTCAACGGTCATATCCATATCCAGCATGTGATGGATACATTTCATTATAGAATAAACACCAATCCTGTTTCCTATAAAATTAGGGGTATCTTTGCAGAATACCACTCCTTTCCCCAATCTCTGGTTTGTAAAGTCCGCCATAAAATCAATTACTTCAGGAACACACTCATTGCAGCCAACGATCTCCATAAGCCTCATGTATCTTGGTGGATTGAAGAAATGGGTTACTAAAAATCTCTTTTTTACATCCTCAGGTAGTACAGTGGCCATTTCATTTACTGATAGACCACTAGTATTTGTTGAGAGGATAGCGCCTGGTTTTAAATGGGAGACTATCTTTTTGAAAAGGGACTTTTTGATATCCATATTTTCCACTACCACTTCTATAACCCAGTCGCAGTCTTTTAATTTGTCCAAGTGGTCTTCAAAATTACCTACTTCAATGAGTTTTGCATAATCCTTTAACAAAAAGGGAGCAGGTTTCATTTTGAGTAAGTTTTGAAGGGCAGAGGCTGCTATCTTGTTTCTGAATTCTGGACTCTCCATTGTAAGTCCTTTGGCCTTATCCTGTTCTGAGAGCTCTCTTGGAACAATGTCTAATAGCACTACCTTAATACCTGCATTGGCTAGGTGGGCAGCAATGGTGGCGCCCATTACACCTGCACCTAAAACACCAGCTCGCTTTATCCTGTTCATACTATACCTCCATTATAATTGAAAATTACCAAAATAAGTACCTTGGTTACTGACCAGTTAATCATATTTGAATGAATATTCATTCATTGCCTACTAGCAGAAATTAAATTTTTATGTCAAGGATAATTAAAAAAATAAATTATAGGAAAACTTGGGTTTTCTCTTTAAACAACTGTTCATTATATAAATAAAAAATTAATAAAAATAATAGGATATATTATTTAGTGAGGTTGTGCAATTATAATTTGGTAATTTATTTTGTCATTTATTGAAAATTTGACTATTTAATTTTTTTAAATATCCATTGTTTTAAATTATTCAACCACAATTTAACTCCCTAATTGACAAAGCATCGATTACCTTATATAGATTTCTTCAAAAGACCTTTTATGTATTATCCTATAAATAGTTAAGAATTCAAAAAGGCTTATATAATTTTAAATAGGTTTTTAACCGAGTTTTAAGGAGGAAAAGATGTCTCAAAATGCCTTAAAGATAGGCAGGGGAGACAAAAAATCTACCTTTATGGAAAAGGTCATGGAGATCTTGCCTGAAGGTGGAAATTTAAACCTCTGCCTTACATGTGGTGCATGTTCATCGGGCTGTCCTGCCTCTGGAATAGAAGGGATGGATCCAAGAAAGTTTTTGAGAATGGCAGCTTTAGGATTGGACGAGGAAGTCACCAAGTCTGGATGGGTTTGGTGTTGTACCCAATGTAGGAGATGTGTTCATGCATGTCCAATGAACATAGATATCCCAAGGCTTGTATACTATGCCAGACAGAGTTGGCCAAGGGAAGAGAGGCCCAAAGGTATTAGGGGGTCTTGCGACATGGCACTCAAGACAGAAGGTAATAGTGCAATGGGGGCAAACTCTGAAGACTTTAAGTTCGTGGTAGAAGATGTGCTTGAAGAGGTGAGAGAAACCCAACCTAAGTTTAAGGATCTTCAGGTTTCCATCAATAGAAAAGGGGCAAAATATTTTTTAAATCAAAATTCGAGGGAACCAGTAACTGAACCAGATGAAATGGTGCCCTTATGGAAGATCCTGCACACTGTAGGCGCTGATTGGACCTATAGTACTCAGGGTTGGGCTGCAGAAAATTATTGTATGTTTTTGTCAGATGATGAGGCATGGGAAAAGATAGTTAGAAACAAAGTGGAGGCAGTGGAAAAGCTGGGCTGTAAGGTCTGGCTCAACACTGAATGAGGACACGAACTTTTTGCATTCCTGGAAGGAATGCGCAAATTTAATATTACCCCTTCCTTTGAAGTAAAATCTATAATCCAACTCTATGCAAAATGGATAAGAGAGGGGAGGCTTCCAGTATCCTCTGATTGGAACAAGGATTTAAAGGTCAAATTTACTGTACAGGACCCATGTCAGTTAGTGAGGAAGTCCTTTGGAGATCCTGTGGCAGATGACCTCAGATTTGTGATAAAGGCGTGTGTAGGTGAAGAGAATTTTGTGGATATGTATCCAAATAAATCAAATAATTTCTGTTGCGGTGGTGGTGGTGGATTTCTACAGGCTACAGGTTTTCAAGAACAGAGGAGGCAGTACGGAAAGGTAAAATTAAATCAGATCTTAGAGACAGGGGCCCAATATTGTATTACCCCTTGCCATAACTGTCATTCTCAGATCCACGACCTCAGTGAATATTATGAGGGAGGTTTCCACGCAGTGCATCTGTGGACAATTATCTGTCTGTCTATGGGTGTATTAGGAGAAAATGAAAGGGAATATCTAGGTGATGATTTAAGGGAAATAGGCCTATAGTAATCCTTTTTGTCAAGAATAGGGGTTGTCTTGAGTTATAAGACAACCCCTTAATTTTTTATGCCCTAAGATAAAGAATCTTTAATTAATCCAAGGGAATCCCTTTTTTATTCCATCCTCTAAGAGAATAGTACTCTTTTAACATGGTATGAAATTCCTCTGGTCTTAAACTACGACCACTATCCCTCAATTTTTTGTAAAAGCCTGGAGGGAGGTGGTCGTGCTCTGGCCTTAATCCTTCTCTTATATTAAATTTCCTGATTAATGTTGTTATATTAGAGGCAATGGACCTAAGCTCAGGTTTGGTGGCGTTATTACCAGTTGTTTTGTAGATGATTTCTTCCAATAATTCCCAAGTATATAAATCTCGATAAAAACGACATAAGATTAGAGAGTCAAAAATGGTAAGCCTGTCTTCAAAATCAATAAGCATTTCTGCCTTTCCCTCAATTTGATCAGGGGCTATCATTCCACTTAATTCTGCCTTGTAAAAGGTGGATCTCAGATGACAGGCCCCACGAGGTGAGGTTGCATAGGCAAGGGCCATTCCCTTTAACACACGGGGGTCATATCCAGCAGGTTCTAGTCCCTTCACATGGATTGCAATGTCTTCCATCCTCCATATATTGGCTGCATATCTTATTCCCTTGGCCAAGATATCGCCAATATCTTCTCTTTTGGCAATTTTATAGAGAAGATCTGCCAGTCCATCTACATCATTGTAGTCGATTTTATAGTCAATTTTCCCTAGCCTAGCTGCCTCAATGGTAAGACTACAGAGGTTTCCTGCTGAAATAGTATCCATTCCTAGATGGTCGCAGATATCATTTAAATAAGCTATCTCACAAATATCATCTACAAGACAGAGCCCTCCAAAAGCATATATGGTCTCATATTCAGGTCCAATTAGTTTTAGCCCCTTGCGTGGACCCTGGATAACTTCTGACATCCTTCCACACGACATAAAACATTTGGGACAAGCATGAGGTTTGATTTTGCATTTTTTGTGTAGAGCTTGTGCATTAATTTTTTCCCAGTGGTTAACTCTGCCCTCTGACCAATATTTAGTGGGAAATGCGCCAATCTCGTTTAATATATCAATCATCATAGGGGTGCCAAATGATTTGTATGCTCCTACACCTAGATTTTCTCTTGCCTCCATGGCCATGGTCTTATAAAGGTCTTTTATCCCATTTTCATCAAACAATTCTCTTTGTTTGTTCCCTTGAAATATTATTGCCTTGAGCTTTTTTGAGCCCATCACAGCTCCAACCCCAGTCCTGCCAGCAGATCTCCAATGGTCATTTTCTATTACTGAAAAACAGACTAGATTCTCTCCTGCTGGCCCAATGACCACAGCCCCTATTCTATTTGATCCTGAATAAGATTTAGCAAATTCTTTGATTACAATATCTTCTGTCTCATATGTGCCAATTCCCCAAAGGTCATTGGCTTGATAAAATTCTACTCTTTCTGGATGAATGGAAACTACTATGGGGATGCTGCTCTTTCCATAAATTATAATGGCGTCAAATCCAGTAGAATCTATGGCCTCTGGAGTTTTTCCCCCAGAATATGATTCTGAATAAAAACCTGTTTGAGGAGACTTTGTAAATACCCCATAGCGACTAGAACCCCAAACCAGGCCATTTGTGATTGGACCTGTTGCAAAAATTAAACAGTTGGCAGGATCAAGGGCAGAAATTTCAGGTGGGTTTAAATTATATAAAAGATATGAACCAAGTCCCCTTCCGCCTAAATATTTTTTTAGAATATTATATTCAATTTTTTCAATAAAGTATCTTTTTGCACTAAGGTCTATTTTTAAAATTCTTCCATAAAATCCATACATAATTATGTTCTCCTAAAATGAAAAAAGATTTAATTTTTATTTGAATAAAATATATTCCTCTGCTTTTTTAATAAAAAAATTGATTTTTTGGGTAATTTATGATGAATTACCTCAAATAATTAAGCCCTATTAATTAAAAGATTAATAAAAAATTAAAAATGGTATAAATAACATGAAAAAGTTATACAAATTTTTATTTCTGACTATTATAGTCTTTTTACCGTCATTGTCTATTGCCAATATAACTGTGATTGGAGGAAAGGGTTATGCCCCTTATTACTTTTTGGGCCATAATGGCAAGATCAGGGGGATATTGGTAGATATTTGGAAAGTATGGGAAAGACATACAGGGATTAAGGTAAATTTTGAAATAGCAAGATGGTATGATGCGCAAAAAAAGGTAAAAAAAGGGGAAGCAGATGTTATTATAGGGATGTTTTATAGTGATGAGCGGGCAAAATGGTTTGATTTTTCTATGCCGTTTCTGACCATAGATGGGTGTATTTTTTTTCATAAATCAATATCAGGTCTAAAAGGACCTGAAGACCTTGCGGGTTTTCACGTTGGAGTGCTTCAAGGGGATTATGCAGAGACCTTTTTTAAAAAGAATTATCCCAAGGTGAGATTAGTTCTATATCCTACATATGAGGATATGGTAAAACATGCCATAAAAGGGGAAATTAAGGTCTTTGTAGGAGATAGACCTGCGCTCCTTTTTTATCTTGCCAAGTTCAAACAAGGAGTAGAGTTTAGATATATAAAAAAGCCTTTGTATTCTTTAGAGGTTAGAGCTGCAGTTAAAAAAGGCAATAAAAAGTTATTGTCATTAGTAAATAAGGGATTTGAACAAATTAAAGGATCTGAAATAAAAGGGATATTGGACAAATGGAGCGGGGTTAGTATTTTATCAAGGGCCTATTCTTTTTTTTATGTAATACTAGTTGTATTAGTTATAACTTGTGTTGCTACATTTTTATGGATATATAGTTTGAGAAAATTAGTTGCCAGGAAAACAAGGGAACTAGAAGAGGCCTATAATATTTTAAACAGTGTCATAAATAATACTAATATTGGTTTTATGGTAAGGGATATAAAAGGCAGGATCCTTAAAACTAATAAGATTTATTTAGATATTGTTGGAGAAAACGATCCCCAAGAAATAATAGGAAGACACATAAGAGAATTTATATATGATGATATAGATGTTCAGCAAGATGTTTTAAAGGAATTAAAAGAAAAAGGCCATATAAAAGGGATAGAATATACTTATAAAAGGAAAGATGGTGTAGTTTTTTATTTATTATTAAATGCGGTGTTTTTAAAAAAACAAGGGAAAATTGTTTTTTTGTTACATGATATTACTAAAAGAGTGGAACAGGAATTTACAATACAGAGATTGGCCAATCGGTTAGATGTGACCTTGGAATCAATAGGAGACGGGGTTATTTCAACTGATGTTCATGGTAGGATAGAATTCTTTAACAGTGTTGCAGAAAGACTCACTGGATGGACAAAAAAAGAGGCAATAGGGAAAAAATTAGAACAAGTATTCAATATTATTTCAGAAAAAACAAGAGCACCTGTAGTTAATCCACATAAAAGAGTGATGGATACAGGTCAAATTGTAGGGATTGGGAATCATACTTTGCTTGTTAGAAAAAATGGAGAGCACCTTCCTATATTGGATAGTGGAGCACCTATTAAGGATAAACAAGGAAATATTATAGGGGTTGTCATTGTATTTAGAGATGGTAGCTCTCAAAAACAAAGGGAAGAGGAACTTATTAAACTTGAACAGTTAAACTCTATAGTGACTTTTTCAGCAGGAATTGCCCATGACTTTAATAATATTTTGGGTTCTATTTTAATGAATTTGTCCATAATAAACATGAATAAGTCAATCCCAGATAATAATATCAAATACAAACTAAAGTTATTAGAAGATGCTGTACTTCGTGCTAGAGACCTAGTGAAACAATTAGTAATGATAGCTAAGATAAAAAATCCAGTAAAAGAGTGCTTTAGTTGTAAAGACAGGTTAGAAAAGATTGCTTCATTGGTACTTGCTGGTTCTAATATAGAATTAGAATTAGATTTGGATAAAGGGCTATGGCCAGTTATAGGAGATAGGGCCCAGTTAGATCAGGTAGTTCAAAATATCTTTATAAATGCAAAGGATGCCATGCCAGGAGGGGGTAAGATCAAAGTAATAGCTCAAAATACAGAGATAAAAGTACATGAAAAGTTGTCTCCAGGGAGATATGTGAAGATAAAGATTTGTGATCAAGGAGAGGGAATAAAAAAAGAAAATCTGGAAAAAATATTTGATCCTTATTTTTCCACCAAAAAGGGAGGCACTGGCCTTGGGCTTTTTGTGGTAAAGTCTGTTTTAGAAAAGCACGATGGTCATGTAGAGGTAGAGAGTGAAGTGCATAAAGGAACTTGCTTTACCCTTTATCTCCCTGCTGGAGAAAGGAAACTCCCGGATGAACATAGGGATTTTAAAGGGACAGGAAAAATTAAAGGGAAAAGGATATTGTTTATGGACGATGAAGAGATGTTTAGGTCCCTTATGAAAGAGGTGCTCAAAGAATTAGGAGCAGAGGTGGTTGTAGTGGAAAATGGAGAACAAGCTGTAGATGAGTATATTCATTCTTTTAAAAATGGAAATAAGTTTCATGTAGTGATCTTGGACTTGACTGTAGTTGGAGGAATGGGTGGAGATGAGGCAGGTAGAAGAATTATTGAGTTTGATAAGAGTGCCAAGGTCCTAATATCTTCAGGACATAGTATTCATCCCTTGATAAAACAATATAAAAAGGCTGGTTTTGCAGGGGCAATTAAAAAACCTTATACCATTCAAGAATTGAGTAGTGTCATAGAGGGTATTTTGAGTTAAGCTATTAAAGATAGATTATGTGTATCTTTAATATAGAAATCAAAGAATTCCCCTATGGGTTAATTCATGTAACCAAAAATGATTTCTTTACTTTTTAAGGGTATTATCTCATATTAAATTATAACTTAAAAGAAATATGTTACTGTAGAAAAATGATGTTAATTGATAGAGAAAAATCTTAACTGGTATATTATAAGGAAGATCAAAATGTTTAGGTATTAAGGGGGAAACAGTTTGAAAGACAATATCATTCGTATAGGGATAGTGGGAGAGGGAGAATTTGCTGCCCAAGTCCTAGAGACCACAATAAAATACTATTCCAAGACCAAGGACCTCAATGCAAAGATACATGCAGTTGTGTGTGAAGACAAGGATTCTCCTGCAATGAAGGTAGCAAAAAAGTTTAATAGAAAGGTCTATACCCAAGTGGAAAGGCTATATGATCCCAAAGAAAAAATAGATGTGATTGTGATACTAGATGAATCTCCTGCAAGATTTGAAGAAATATTGAAATCAAGACCTATTAATATAAGGATAGTTTCATATAAGGTCTTCCGTTTGTTTTGGGATGCATTGAGTACTGAGACAAAGAAATACAAGAGGCAATTGGAGCAATTGAAAACCATTATTCAAGGGATAGATGAAAATATACTGATAATTTCCCCTGATATGGAGGTTATGGAGGTGAATGATGCATGTCTTAAGAGAATGGGCTACTTAAGGGAAGAGGTCATAGGTCAAAAATGTTATAAGGTCTTTCAAAAATCAAATCGTCAATGTTATTATGATGAGGCCCTATGTCCTTTGCAAATGGCAAAAGAGAAAAAAAAGAGTTGTAAGAGAATAATGCCAAGGATAAATAGTCAAGGAAAAGTTGTATATCTGGAAATAGGCATATATCCAGTGTTTGATGAAAATGGAGAATTGGTCTATTTTGTGGAGATCAGCAGAGATGTTAGTGACTATATCCATGAACATGATGAGATTTATAATCAATTAGAACAATTATTGGAAAAGACCGAAAAAGAGTTAAAACAAAGGGAACAAGAGCTTAGGCATCAGGATAAAATGGCCTCGTTAGGTAAACTTTCTGCCTCAGTGGTCCATGAGATAAATAATCCCATCTCAGGGATATTAAATCTAGTCCTGCTCATGAGGAGGATTATTGAAGAAGGTCCTGTGACAGATCAAGACATAGAATTTTTTCAAAGGAATTTAAATCTAATGGAAGGAGAGATAAGGCGCATTAGCAGGATTACCTCAAATCTCCTTACTTTTTCTAAGGGTAGAAAAACAGAGTTTACTAAGGTAAATGTCAATGAAGTAATAAATGAAGTCCTTTTCCTTTGTTCTAATATGTTGAAGATTAATAAGATAAATGTAAAAAAACGACTTTCCTCTAACCTCCCAGACATAGTTGCTGATGGGGAGCAACTAAAACAGGTTATTATAAATTTAGTATCAAATGCAATTGAGGCAATGGAGGGTCAGTCCTATAAAGAGATCAGTATAACTACTGAGGAAAAAGGTCCTTTTGTCAAAATATTACTTAAGGATAATGGGCCAGGGATTGGAGAAGAAGTCAAGGACAGGATCTTTGAACCATTTTTTACTACAAAAAAGAAGGGCAAAGGGGTTGGACTTGGACTTTCTGTGGTATATGGGATTATAAAAAGGCATTCTGGTTTCATAGAGGTATCCAGTAAACAAGGAATGGGTACCCAGTTTATAATCACCCTTCCCTTAACTCAGGCAAAGGAGAAGTATGAATAAAACAATGGAAAATAAAACTTGTGCTAGGATCTTAATAGTGGATGATGAGCTAATCATAAGGGAGTCTCTCGCTGGTTGGCTCAAAAGGGATGGCTATTCTATAGTTACTGTTGAAAGTGGAGAAAAGGCCCTAGAGATTATATCTAAGGAGTCATTTGACCTTGTTTTTTTAGACATAAAACTAGAGGGAATAGATGGGATAGAGACCCTTTCAAAGATAAGAGAAATAGTGCCTGAAATGCCAGTTGTCATGATAACTGCTTATGGATCAATTAACACTGCTGTAGAAGCCATGAAAAAAGGGGCGGTGGATTATCTCCTAAAACCCTTTGAGCCTGATGAGCTGAGTCTCCTTATTGAGAAGATCCTTACAAGTAAGGCGCGTGATTTAGAGAACTTGTACTTAAAAGAGACCATCAAGGACAGGATTAGATTTGATAGATTGATAGCCCAGTCAAAAAACATGCAAGGGGTCTTTGATTTAATAAAAAGGGTTGCTCCCTTAGAGTGTACAGTGCTTATTACAGGGGAAACAGGGACTGGAAAAGAACTAGTAGCCAGGGCGATCCATTCCCATAGCCAGAGGAGAGAGGGACCATTTGTGGCCATTAACTGTGGAGCCTTCCCTGAACAACTTATGGAAAGTGAGATATTTGGCCATGAGAGGGGGGCATTTACAGATGCAAAGGAGCAGAGGAGGGGAAAATTAGAACTGGCAAATGGCGGTACCATATTTTTGGATGAAGTAGGGGAACTTTCTTTTAAGATGCAGGTCAATTTCCTCAGGGTATTAGAGGAAAAACTGTTTTACAGGGTTGGGGGCTCTAGACCCATTTCCTTAGATTGTCGTGTAATTGCTGCCACAAATAGGGATTTAAAAAAGGCTATAAGGGAAGGGATTTTTAGGGAAGATCTATTTTATAGACTAAATGTATTTTCAATACATCTTCCTCCCTTGAGGGAGCGAAAAGAAGATATCCCTCTACTTGCAAGACATTTTTTAATGAAATTTAGTAAAGAGACCAACAAACACGTAGAGAATATCTCAAGGGATGCCTTAGACCTAATGATGATATATGATTGGCCTGGTAACGTAAGAGAACTCAAGAATGCCATAGAAAGGGCAGTAGTTATTTGCAGAGGGAGTCAAATAAGACCACAAGACCTTCCAATATCTGTAGGTGAATCTAATAAAAGGGAAGGGCCAGATGGATCAACAAAACTCTTGCCCCTTAAGGAAATTGAAAAAAGATATATAAAACAGGTCTTAGATGATACCAATTGGAACATATCTCTATCTTCCAAGGTATTAGGTATTGATAGATCTACGCTTTATAAA
The DNA here is from genome assembly GCA_027013815.1 of Desulfohalobiaceae bacterium. GTDB lineage: Bacteria > Desulfobacterota > Desulfovibrionia > Desulfovibrionales > Desulfothermaceae > Desulfothermus. Next base: position 37,621 of record JALWFY010000021.1, read on the forward strand.
AAAATAAAAAAATATAATTTAAAGCATTAATTAATGGAAAAGATCCCCTCACCATGTATTGGGATAAATCCCATAAAGTTAAAAGATAGTAGTTTTTTACAAGGCCTTTTAAAAGAGATAAAAAATTCCCTGGGAGTACAGACTAAAATAATAACTGTTTTAAATGACATTGAATTTGCATATCACGAGGGTAGGGGACAATATTATTCCACTAGGATTTTAGAAGAACTAAATAGACTTACTCCTGATAAATATCTTAGGGTGTTGGCTATAACTGACAAAGATCTATTTATTCCGATCCTTACCTATGTGTATGGAGAGGCCCAATTAGATGGGAGGGCAGCTATAATATCTACTAATAGATTAATGCCGCAAAATAGGTCTCCTAAGGAATTGATGAAGTTTTCCTCCAGGATAATCAAAGAGGCCCTCCATGAGTTAGGTCATACCTTTGGCCTTACCCATTGTAGGGATAAAAGGTGTATTATGCATTATTGTCGAACCTTAAGAGAAGTTGACGAAAAACAAACTAAATTTTGTTTTTTTTGTGAGACCCTGCTCATGGACAAGTTGAAATAAAGAGATCATTTATTCTTTAAAAATTTTTTACAAAAGTGTTTCCAATCAAGCCCTGGAATATTATCAAATATATTTTCTATAATGTCCCCACCATCAGCGCAAATTGGTCCACATATGTTTTCTATCTCTTGAAATAAAGAATCCATTTCCAAGGAAATAAAACTTGAGACTTGCTCATCTATCATGAGATTTTTTAGGTCTTGAACTATATTTTCTGTCTGGGCCTTGACTATCCATCCATCTGAATATGGGTCCTTTTGATTATAATTCCCTTCCCAAATATTGGGATTCACCTCTATAACTATGCCATCTACAGGGGATAATATAGTGGCATGTTTGTCATGTTTTTTTAAGACAATATTTCCCTCTCCTTTTTTTATCCTTTTACCTATAACTGGGGGGATAATTTCATCAAATGGTCCAAAAAATTTGATTACAAAATGGTCTAAGCCTATAAATACAGTAGAATCTTCACCTGGTTTTATCCAGGAGTGATAAGGAGATAAATAATATCCATATGGAAAATCAATAGATTTAATCTTCATATGTTCCACTGGCTTTATCTGGGTAAATACTGAAAAGACATCTTCAAAATATTGATTGAACTCGCACCTCACACAATCATATTTATTTATACAACTCTTAAAGCCAATTTTGTGTTTCATAGAATGGATGCATGGTCTTTTGTTGGGGGGTAATTTTAAGAGCTTCTCCTTCCAATGAACTATCCTTGCTCGTTTGTTTAGGGGTATCTCTCCCATTTTTTTTAATTTTTTGTTTTCATTTGCAACCTTACTCAACACCTTGTCAAAAGTGCATGTATAACAGTCAAAATTTTTATAACAATACTTTTTTTCTACAACCCCTGCCTGCATCCATATACACCTGGTCTTGTTTTTGCCTGTCTTTTCCTGGATATTCATGATTTTCACCCTTGGATGTATTTTTTATGAAAAAAAGGGGAGTTATCCCCCCCCTTTATCTATGGCCTTATGTTTTTAAAAATGTCTTGGTGAGGTTGGTCCACCCTAGCTCTGGTAGATTGTCATATATGTTGCCAGCAAATAAACCACCATCTGCAGCCAAAGGACCAGCTACTTGTTCTACCATGTTCTCAAGTGTTGACACCTCTTGTTTTAACCAGGACATACTCTTGTTGTCGTCCATTAACTTGTTTAAACTAGCACCTATATCATTGGTTCTGATTAAAAATAGCCATCCATCTTCATATGGACTCCTATTTGCAGTTGTGGGATTTTCCCATATCCTGTGGTTCACCTCTACAATAATCCCCCCTGCTGGTGAGAGCACATCTGCCTCTCTGCCTTTTTTCTTGATGCCCCAACCAGGTGTCTCAGGGTCTAGTACTTTACCCATTAGTGGTAGTTCAAATTTTTCCATTTCCCCAAGGAGTTTTAGGGAGAAATCGTCCATCCCAATCCTGATGAATCCGCCACTCTCAATCCTTGCCCAGGTATGACCGTTGTGAAAATAATATCCCATTGGTATGTCAAATCCCTTGATATTATAGACCTCTTCTGCCCTGCTGCTGTACTTTGTGGCTATTATATCTTCAAAATACTGGTCAAAATCACATGTACCACAATTATAATTATATGCACATAACCTGTATGGGATCCTCTTTGTCAAGGTATGCCTGCATACTCTATCTTTGTCAGGAAGCCTCCTCATGGCATCCTGCCAACTCAATATCTTTCCCTGTTTTGCCTTTTTCATCATGGCCTTGTCATAATTACACGTAGTACAATCATAGAAATTAGTGCAACTCTTACGTTTTACAACCCCTGCCTGCATCCATATACAAGGATTTTTTAACTTTTCCTCTTTGTCTGGTTTGACCTTCCATATTTGTCCCCCCAAAACTACATCTATACCCCTTTCTGTTTCACCAGTGAGAGCACTTACTTTTTCAAAAGTAGAACCGTACCCTGTCCAAATATTTTTCTTGTCTGCCCTAATACCCATAATTCCCTCCTATTTTTCTTTTTATTATTCTTAATATCTTTAAGAATTTTTTTCTAACTCCTATTTACTCTTTGTACTTAACCTAAAGCAAGTGGCGTGCCGTTTTTTTATCATTATAAAAATATAAATAATTTCAATATGTTCTATTAACATACAATTTTTTATAAAATAAAATTTTGAGTTAGCTATGTTGAGAAAATCAACATTTGTTATTAAAAAAACATAGTAAATTATAAAAAGTTCTTAAATATTAACGAGATATATAAATAATCTCTTTTCTCTACACCTGTAGTATTTTTCCACAAGGTTTGTTTAGCCTTGGGCATGGATTTCCAGCCCAAGTTTTTCTAATGCGGTTGACAATAGGTTGTTAATTATTTAGAAGGACTCTATAATTTTAGGAAAATTTATTGGTTTGATTTAAGGGCAGTTTTTTTGTGAAAAAAAATCACAAAAAAGCTACAAGAAAAGACGATCAAGGGATAAGGAGAACAATATGGAAACTAAACTTAGTCCATCCAGCAAGAATGGTTCTGTTCTGGTGGTTGGAGGGGGTATTGCCGGGATGCAGGCAGCCCTTGATTTGGCTGATTCTGGATTTAAGGTCCATGTGGTGGAGAAGAGTACTGGTGTTGGTGGTGTCATGTCTGAATTAGACAAGACCTTTCCCACCAATGACTGTGCCATGTGAATTATCTCTCCCAAGCTGGTCGAGTTCGGCCGCCATCCAAATATCAATATTATTACCAAGGCCAAGGTCCAAGAAATCAATGGTTCTGTAGGTAATTTTAAGGTCAAGGTGGAAAAATCCCCCAGATACATTGACCTTACCAAATGTACTTCGTGTGGTGAATGTGCAGAGGTTTGTCCAGTAGAGCTCCCAGACGAGTATAATCAAGGGATGTCTTTTAAAAAGGCCACTTCAAAGAAATATGCCCAGACAGTGCCCAGTGCCTTTGCAATTGAGAAATTAGAACAAAAACCTCCATGTAGGCTCACCTGTCCTGCAGGGATAAATGTCCAGGGCTATGTGCAGATGGTGAAAAAGGGAAAGTATAAAGAGGCATTGGAAATTATTATGGAGCAGCTTCCCCTACCAGGTGTTTTAGGCAGGATCTGCCCTGCTGGGTGTGAAGGTGCCTGTAGGAGAAAGGACTTAGATTCTCCAATTGCAATTAGGGCATTAAAAAGGCTTGCAGCAGACAAGTTTGATCCACGGGAAGTAGAGATTGAGTGTGCCCCTGAAAGGAATGAGAAGGTGGCAATAATTGGATCAGGTCCCGCGGGGCTTTCATGTGCATACCATCTGGCCAGAAAGGGAATAAAGTCCACTATCTTTGAGGCCCTGCCAAAGCCTGGTGGAATGCTAAGGGTTGGAATTCCAGAGCACAGGCTCCCCAGGGATGTATTAGATAGGGAAATAGAGGTAATCACCAATTTAGGTGTTGAGATCAAGACCAACACTAGATTGGGTAAAGATTTTCAACTAGATGATTTATTTAAAGAGGGTTATAAAGCAGTATTTTTGGCAATTGGTGCCCATAAGGGAATCACCCTTGGAATCCCAGGAGAAAAGGCCGAGGGCGTAAGGCAAGGCGTAGATTATTTAAGGGAAGTGAATTTAGAAGGGAAGTCCAAGACAGGCAAGAAAGTGGCAGTTATAGGTGGTGGAAATGTGGCAATAGACGTCGCAAGGGCTGCGATTAGGCTTGGGGCAGAGGAAGTTACCATTGTATATAGAAGGACTGAGAAAGAGATGCCTGCCTTAGATGAAGAAGTCCATGCTGCCAAGGAAGAGGGTGTGAAATTTGTATTTTTGGCAGCACCCCAAGAGGTATTAGTAGAAGATGGGAAGGTTGCTGGTCTTCGTTGCATAAAGATGGAACTTGGTGAGCCTGACTCATCAGGTAGGAGGCGCCCAATACCAGTACCTGAGAGTGAATTTGACATGGATGTAGATCAGGTAATAGCTGCAATAGGACAACGTCCAGATATTTCAGTACTAGAAAATGTATCTGGTCTGGAATTTACTAGGTGGTCCACTATAGAGACAAATTCCATTTCTTATGCTACCAATAGAGAAGGTATATTTGCTGGTGGTGATGCCCAGAGCGGTCCATGGATTGCCATAGGTGCCATAGCTGCTGGAAAGGAAGTAGCAATTTCCATAGAGAGGTATTTAAATGGAGAGGACCTAGAGGCTGGAAGGGAGCCAAAGAAGGTAGATGAAGATTTTAAGTATAGACCTATCCCAGAAAATGAAAGCAAGAGGGCTAGGGCTAAGGAAAAAGAGCTTCCAGTAGAACAGAGGAAGGGTAATTTTAAAGAAGTAGAATTAGGTCTAACTGAAGAAGAAGGCAAGGCAGAGGCTGAGAGATGTTTAAATTGTAGTTATTGTTGTGAGTGTTTTCAGTGTGTTAAGGCATGTGGAGCTGGTGCAGTGACATTGGAGACCCATGCCCAGAAAAAGGAACAGGAAGAATTAGATGTAGGTGCAGTTATTCTGGCACCAGGATTTAGCCCATATAGCCCTAAAGGGCTTGATACCTATGGATTTGGTTTGCTTCCCAATGTGGTCACGTCCATGCAGTTTGAGAGGATACTCTCTGCATCAGGACCAACAGGTGGCCACTTAGTCAGGCCTTCAGACCACAAGGAGCCAAAAAAGATAGCTTGGTTACAATGTGTGGGTTCAAGGGATATCAATAGATGTGAGCATGGATATTGTTCTTCAGTATGTTGTATGTATGCAATAAAAGAGGCAGTTATAGCAAAAGAACACGCTGGGGAGGACCTTGCCTGTTCAATTTTTTATATGGACATGAGGACCTATGGAAAGGATTTTGATAGATATTATGAACAGGCAAAGGACAAACATGGAGTGAGGTTTGTAAAATCAAGGATACATACCATCTATCCTGCCCGTGATCCTGGGGACTTGATCTTGAAATATTTTGATGAATCTGGCGAGCTAAAAGAAGAGCAGTTTGATATGGTGGTTTTGTCTGTTGGCCTTGAGACCGCAAAAGAGAGCATTGAGCTTGCTTCTACCCTAGGGGTTGACCTGACCCAGGGCAATTTTTGTAAGACCTCTAGTTTTAGGCCTGTATCTACTTCAAAAGAAGGTATCTATGTATGTGGTGCATTCCAAGGGCCTAAGGATATACCCCAAGCAGTGGTTGATTCCTCTGCAGCTGCTGCAGCTGCTTCAGAGGTGTTAAGTGATGTGAGGTTTACTCAGACAGTGGAGATCAAGACACCTCCAGAGAGGAACATAATTGGTGAAGAGCCAAGGATAGGTGTATTTGTGTGTAGGTGTGGTTCAAACATTGCGGGAGTAGTAGATGTACCTTCAGTAAGGGATTATGCAGCAACACTTCCTTATGTAGTCCATGTGGAAGACAATATGTATACTTGTTCTCAAGATACACAAGAGAGAATAACTGAAATAATAAAGGAAAAAGGACTAAATAGGGTTATAGTTGCAGCATGTACCCCAAAGACCCACGAACCCCTATTTCAAGAGACCCTTATTAATGCTGGGTTAAATAAATATGTTTTTGAAATGGTGAATATCAGGAATCAGGATTCTTGGGTCCATAGATATAATCCTGACCTTGCCACAGAAAAGGCCAAGGAACTGGTCAGGATGGCAGTGAATAAGGTGGTATATAAAGAACCACTTCAGGAAATAGAATTAAATATTGATCAACGTGCACTGGTAATAGGTGGCGGAGTTGCAGGACTTAGTGCTGCTATAAATTTGGCAAAACAAGGGTATGAGACCCATATTATAGAGCGCTCAGGAGAGCTTGGAGGACAGGCCCGGAAATTGTACAGGACCTGGATGGGTGAGATGGTGCAGGAAGGATTGAATAAGCTAATTCAAGAGGTAGATAGGTTAGATAATCTCCATGTGCATTTAAACAGTGAGATAGTAGCAGTAGATGGCTTTGTAGGCAATTTTAAGACCACTATTAAAAACCAGGCAGGAGAAGAGGTCTTAGAACATGGTGTAACTATTATAGCTACAGGAGGAGCTGAATATCAGCCTTCTGAATATCTCTATGGACAAGACAATAGGGTAAAGACTCATCTGGAACTGGACAAGATGTTTATACAAGACGATCCAGCCCTAAAAAATGTAAACACTGCTGTGTTTATCCAATGCGTAGGTTCTAGAGAAAAAGATCGGCCATATTGTTCCAGGGTATGTTGTACCCATTCAATAGAGAGTGCGTTGGAGATCAAGAAGAGGAATCCAGATGCAAAGGTATTTATTCTATATCGAGACATCAGAACCTATGGGGAGAGGGAATATCTATATACCGAGGCCAGACGTGCAGGTATTATATTTATCCGTTATAATGTTGAAGAAAAGCCAGTTGTTACCAAAGATGGGGATAGCTTAGTTGTAAAGATAAAGGATCCTATTTCAGGGATTATGCTTGAAATAGAGACAGACCTCCTGACCCTGGCTTCTGCAATTGTTCCATATAAGGATGAGAAGTTGGCTCAATTCTATAAACTTCCTTTAAATGAAGATGGATTCTTTGTTGAAAAGCACGCAAAACTTGGACCTTCTGAATTTGCAATGGATGGTGTATATCTATGTGGTCTTGCCCATTATCCAAAGTCTATAGATGAATCTGTTGCCCATGGGCTTGCTGCTGCATCAAGGGCAATTACATTGCTTGCCAAGAAAAAGATTTATTCTAGTGGTGAGATATCTGTTGTTGATCCAAGGAAATGTGTTGGATGTGGTGTTTGTGTCACAGTATGTCCCTATGCTGCGCCTAGGATAGTGGAAGAAGAAGGACCAAACCAGGGTAAGGCAGAGATCAATCCTGCCCTGTGTAAGGGTTGTGGTCTGTGTATGGCCTCTTGTAGGTCTGGGGCTATTTCTTTAAAGGGTATGGACAATGCCCATATATTTGCCATGTTAGAGGCAATTGCAATATAAAATATAATGGGACCAGAAAAAGAGTGGTCCCTTAAATATAAGGACAGAAAAAGACAATAATATTAAGATGCAGGAGAAATAGTTATGAGTAATTTTGAACCTAAAATAGTTGCCTTTTTGTGTAACTGGTGTAGTTACGGTGCTGCTGATCTGGCAGGTGTTAGTAGGATGGAATATCCTGCTAATATCAGGATCATCCGTGTCCCCTGTTCAGGTAGCATGAGCCCGAAATTTATTTTAGAGGCATTTAGACAGGGTGTAGATGGGGTTTGGGTGTCTGGCTGACATCCAGGCGACTGCCACTATATTAGTGGCAACTTGTTCGCCAGACGGCGGTTCGCTGTCTTGAAGAACTTGCTTGAATATATTGGTATTGAGCCAGAGAGGTTGCATTTTACCTGGATATCTTCAGCAGAGGCAGGGAGGTTTCAGGAAAAGGCAAAGCAGATAGTGGAGACTGTGAGAGGAGTGGGTCCTGCAACAAAGGCCAAAAAGCTCATTAAGGACATAGGACCATTAGTCAAGAATTAGTAGTGTCCTTATATTAGGAGGATATATGTTAGTTGAATATACAAAACAAATTCAGGAGGCGGCTAAACGCCTTTTAAAAGAAAAAAAAGTAGATTGTGTCTTGGGTTATAGGCAAGGCACTATCCCCCTTGTAGACGCCCCATATTTTGCATATACAGAAGAAGAAGTGGATAATCTTATATGGTCCAGTTTTTGTACAAAAAATCTGGCAAATTTTTTGATAAAAAGGACAGATAGGGTTGCAGTAATTGCCCAGGGGTGTGTGAGCAGGAGTATTGTTGGGCTCATTAATGAAAATCAGGTAAAAAGGGAAAACGTATATATACTTGGGGTATGGTCTCCTGGAATGGTTGATAGATTCAAGGTCATGGAAAGGGTTGGTGGTAGAGAGATCTTAGAGGCAAAGGAAGAAGGAGACAAGATAATAGTAATTGGAGAAGGATTTGAAGAGGTAATTCCCAAAAAAGAGGTGCTTAGACAGAACTGCCTTACCTGTGTACACAGGAATGCGGTTTTATACGATGAATTCATAGGAGAAAAGGGTGAAGAGACTGGTGGTGGTAATAGGGATATGGTTGCAGCACCTTGGGAAAAGTTGTCCATTGATGAGAGGTGGGAAAAGTTCACAGAGACCTTTAAGGATTGTATACGTTGTTATGCGTGTAGAAATGCTTGTCCCCTTTGTTATTGCGCAGAATGTTTTGTAGATGAGTCTAAACCACAGTGGTGTGGCAAGACACAGGATGAGGCAGATGTATATACATTTCACATATTGAGGGCTTTTCATTGTGCAGGTAGGTGCGTGGATTGTGGTGCATGTGAGTCTGCTTGTCCAATGGGCATTAAGATGAGGGTGCTTACCTCTAAGATAGAAAAGGATATTAGGCAAATGTATGATGGATATGAACCAGGTATGGAACTTGGGGCTGTACCTCCTTTAAGTGTGTATAGGCCAAATGATCCTGAAGAATTTATAACCCCATAAAAAGGAAATAAGCTATGGGATATAAATGCTTAGCAAAAGATAAGTTTTCTGAGTTAGTTGAAAAGTTTACAAAGGAGCAGGATGTATTTGCTCCAATAGCCCAGGGCTTAGAAGTAAAGTGGTCTTTGATAGATGACCCATCAAAGATCCTTTTTGACTTTAAAAATACTTCTATGTCCCCCAAGGGATTGTTTTTTCCACAAACAGAATGTTTATTTGAATTTAATAACAATAAAGATGCAGAGGACGCCTTTATATTAAAGGAGACATCTCCTCTTGTAAAAAAAAGGACCTTACTCAATATAAGGCCGTGTGATGCCAGGGCATTTTCCATATTAGACAAGGTGTTTATGAAAGATGAGGATTCCCTGGATGTTTATTGGAAGGACAAGAGGGATAAGACTATATTGATTGGTCTTGCATGTACTAATCCTTGTTCTACTTGTTTTTGTACCCAGGTAAATTCTTCTCCATTTGGTGAGGATGGGTTAGATGTCCTTATGATAGATCTTGGAGACAAGGTAGTGTTAAAGGATGTAACAGATAAAGGGGAAGAGATACTCAAGGGACTTGAAGATGCCTCAGATGAAGATATAAAAAAGGTAGAGGAGTTAAAAAAAGAGGCAGAAAGCAAGATAAATGCCAACCTTTCAATGGACAACATCTTGTCTCGTGAGGTCTTAGAAGTATATGAAGATCCTTTTTGGGACAGGTTATATGAGACCTGTTTAAATTGTGGTGCATGTACTTTTTATTGTCCTACCTGCCATTGTTTTGATATTCAAGACGAGACAAAGGGTGATTATGGACGGAGGGTCAGAAACTGGGATACGTGTATGAGTTGGCTTTTTACCCAGCACGCCTCTGGCCATAACCCTAGAGGGACCAAAAAACACAGGGTAAGACAGAGATTTATGCACAAGTTCAAGTATATGCCAATAAAATTAGATGGAGATATTGGATGTGTTGGATGTGGTAGGTGTATACAGGTCTGTCCTGTGAATATTGATGTTCGGGACGTAATAAAAAATATGAACAAATAAAAACAAAAAGTGAGATGGCTATGAAGAACCCATATAAACCATATCCAGTAAGGATAAAGAGGATAGAGATAGCCACAGAAGACAAGAGTCTTCGGACCTTTGAATTTGAATTTATAAACAAAGAAGATGCAAATAAATTTAATTACATGCCAGGACAATTTGCAGAGCTCAGTATCCCTGGTTATGGTGAATCCCCAATCGGGATTGCGTCTTCTCCCACAGAGGGCGAGAACCTGTTGTTTACTGTATTTAGAATAGGTAAGGTAACTACCAAGCTCCATTCCATGAGAGAAGGAGAGGTCATGGGTGTGAGAGGTCCTCTTGGGCATCCCTATCCTTTAGGGGAGTTAGAGGGGAAGAATATAGTTATAATTGCTGGTGGTTATGCAGTAACTACCCTTCGCTCTACCATGGTGTGGCTGCTTCATCCTGATAATAGGTCAAGATACGGCAAGATAACCTTTATATATGGTGCCAGGACCCCTGGTCTGCTTTTGTATCATGATCAGTGGAGACAGTGGCAAAAAAGAGATGATGTGGATTGTTACATAACAATAGATAGAGAAGTAGAAGGATGGGATGGGCTTGTTGGCTTTGTCCCAACTATTACAGAAAAGGTCTCACCGGACCCGGAGAATTCTGTTGCAATAATATGTGGTCCACCTGTGATGATAAAGTTTACACAGCCTGTACTGGATAAACTAGGCTGGAAGGGCGAGCAGATAATCATGAGTTTGGAAAACCGCATGAAATGCGGTATAGGTATATGCGGAAGGTGTAATGTAGGACCGTATTATGTGTGTAAAGATGGGCCAGTATTTACAAAGGCTGAATTAGATAGATTGCCAAAAGAATATTAATTTCCTTCCCTTCATGAAAAACTGTCAATGTGCCAGTACTTAATTTTAGGGCTGGCACATTGCTCTCATATATGATACACTCCTAGTGTATTTATTGTCTCTACAAAAAAAGAAACATAAGTCAGTTTATCACTTATTTTCTTAATTTTTTTGGACATTGTTTATGGGAAAAAGATTACATAATACATCAATAAATTCTATACAAGTAGAAACACTCATTCAGAAAATAAAAAAGAATATTGTGTGTCCATTGAGATTCCCTTTGGATATAGAAAGGGTCTACCAAAGGGAAAGGTTGAAACAAAGGGAAAAGGAATTTTTTCTACTTGGTTTTATAGCTCTTATACTCTATAACCTATTTAATATAACAGACAGGATAATGCTCCCTGATATATCCAAGATAGCCCTGATCATAAGACTAGGCATTGTCACACCTTTGGGAGTGTTGGTTCTCCTAAGTCAAAGGATTTCTATCTTGAGAGAAAAAATAGATTCATTGATTGCTATCCTTGTGGTAATTGTATCTTGGTCAGTTATATTGTTGCTCTTGATTTCTAATAGTCCAAATGTGCTTCACTATTATTCTGGAATTGTATTGATTGTTTTATGTGGAAATATAGTATTTAGGATGGCATTTAAATGTGCATTTTTTTCAAGTTTAATAGTATTTTTTAGCTATTGTATGGCTGCTCCTTTTATTATAAAGGGACGATTTGATGTGTTATTTAACAGTGTGATTGTATTATTATCTGGGATTGTAATGAGTCTAATTGGTAGCTATTATCTGGAAAAAGAAGACAGAGAAAAGTTTTTACTACGTACTAAATTAGAGTTAGATAAAAAAAATCTTGAAGAAATTAATGTATTATTGGAGAAAAAGGTCAAAAGGGATCCTCTAACAAAACTATATAATAGAGACTTTTTTGATTATAATTTTAATAAGGAATGGAATTTGGCCTTGAGGTATAAATATCCCATTGGAATTATCTTTTTGGATATAGACGATTTTAAGGCATATAATGATAACTATGGCCACCAGGCTGGGGATTATGTATTAAAGCAGGTCAGTGAGGTCTTGTATAAAAATGCTAACAGATTCCATGAATTGCCAGCAAGGTATGGAGGTGAGGAATTTATTTTACTTCTGCCCCATGTAAATTTAGAAGAGGCCTTGAAGCTTGGTGAAAAGATTAGGAGAGAGGTTGAAGATTTACACCTTGTCCATGATTATACTACTTATGGCATTGTAACTGTGAGTGTTGGGGTCTGTAGTGTAATTCCTCGTTCTAACTTAAAAAAAGAAGACCTTGTGCTCGCTGCTGATTCTGCCATGTATCATTCTAAAAAAACAGGCAAGAATAGGGTTACCCCATGCAATTTGAAATAATTTTTATTCCATACTTTATTTATTGAGCAATTCTTTGATTTGGAGTAGCTCTTCCTTTATAAACTCCATCTTTTTTATCCAGTTTTGTGTATCTCTTAGTTTTTTTCTCGCACCTTCAATAGTTAGTCCTTGATCATATAGGAGGTGTTTAATGATTTCAAGGGTCTTAACTGTATCACTGGGGTATAACCTCTGTCCCCCTTTTGTCCTGATTGTCTTTATCTGGGGAAACTGAGTCTCCCAGAATCTAAGCACATACGGCTCAACTCCAATTTTTTTGGCCACCTGGCCGATTTTGTAATAACGGCGGCCCTTTGACATAACAAACCATATGTACTTTTTTATAATATTCTCTATACCTTTTAAGGAAATCTTACTGGGAGATGTTCCAATAAGTATTTCCCCAAGTTGCTATGTACCTTGTCTACTTCTCTGTCAGTTAAGGTCCTTTTGGGATCCCTATATGTCATCCTTAATGTGATCCTTTTTTCCTGTGAATTTTCTGGGATATATAAATCTATGAGATCTACTTCCTCAAGTAATTGGGATTTGCTAGATTCCAAACAGTGTCTTATCTCTTCATAAGTAAGACCTTCAGGACAAACTATGGTCATGTCTCTGAAGACAGGAGGATATTTGGACCAAGCTATAAACTGAATCTGTTTGTCTTTATACTCACTATATATTTTATCAATGTCCAGCTCAGCCAAAACCACACCTGTCTTTACATGATATTGTTTGTGATATTTTTTCCTTAAAGTTCCTAAGAAACCTATTTCAATATTATTTATAAGAATCTCAGCACCCTTGTCTAAAAAATTGTATTTATTCGTGCTGGTTAATTTTAATTTGTCATATATACCCAATATCTTAAATAAGTTTTCCACCATGCCTTTCAAGTCATAAAAATCCCAAGACTGCCTGGGCAAGGACCAATTAGTTGGGTATCTATTTCCATGCAGGGCCATGGTCAATTTATTGATTTCTCGTACCCCTGTCTCAGAATATAAGTCTTTATAAAATGCCCTGGCTATTTCAAATAACCTAATGTCTTGATTAAAGTTATGTATATTTGTCTTTAATGCATTTAAAACACCTGTAACAACCAGGGTCCTCATGGTGTCCTGGTCTTTAGAAAGGGGGTTTGCAACTGGTACAAACTCTGATCCATCTTCACCAAGAAAGATCAACTCATCTTTGTCTACAAAACTATAGGTAACGCATTCCTGTAACCCCAGCCCCCTAGCCCATTGTTTAATCTTGTATAGAAATTCATAGGGAACTCCATGGGTGCATGTTCTACCTATTGCCGACTTTGTGATCCTTGGAAGTGTTGCAGGGATCTTTTCAAGGCCATAAAACCTCCCAACTTCTTCAACAAGATCAATTTCTCTTTCAAGATCTAACCTAAAGCTAGGAGGTGTCACCTGATATTTACCATCATCAGTGGGTAATATTTCACATCCAAGCCTATTTAGGATATTCAGACAATACTCAGACTTAGCATCTATAGAGAGGAGAGAGATCGCCCTTTTGGGTCTAAAGGGAATATTTTTTAATTTAAATTTTTTTGGTTCATTCTTTGATATTCCCTTTAAGATTTGACCACCACCAAATCTATGAATTAAATATGCTGCACGATTTATGACATTTTCTGCACCAAGTTGGTCCACTCCCCTTTCAAATCTATAAGAGGCCTCAGTGGAAATACCTAATCTTCTGGCAGTCCTTCTAATTAGAGGGGGGGAAAAAATAGCGCATTCAAGGAGCACATTTTTTGTGTTTTCGTTTATTTCACTCTCATACCCACCCATGATACCTGCAAGGGCAATTGGTCTTTCACTGTCCCAGATAAGTAAGGCATCCTTTGAAAGTCTTCTCTGTTTTCCATCTAAGGTGGTGAATTCTAATTCTTTTTTGGCCCTTTGTACTCTGATTTTATGTCCTTTTAACAGGTCCATGTCAAACCCATGTAAGGGGTGACCAAGTTCTAGTAACACATAATTTGTGATATCTACTACATTGTTGATAGGACGAACCCCCATGGCAACTAGTCTATATTTCATCCAATCAGGGGATGGTTTTATTTTTACGTCTTCTAGTATCCTGGCCATGTATAGGGGACAATCATCAGGGTCCTCTATCTCAATTGGGATCTCACACTTTTTTTCTTGTTCAAATTTTTCTACATCACATGGAGGAATATTTAAGGGTAGATCAAAATAAGCAGCTACTTCTCTGGCAACACCTAGGACACTTAAACAGTCTGCCCTATTTGGTGTCATTCCAATGTCAAAAACACATGTATCTAAATCCAAAGCATCTATTAATTTAGTCCCAGGTTGGATATTCCCCTTAATTACCATGATCCCTGAATGGTCATCAGAAAGCCCAAGCTCCATTTCTGAACATATCATCCCATAGGATGTCTGACCTCTGATTTTAGCCTTTTTTATTTTTATGTTACCTGGGAGTTTAGCTCCTACAGGTGCAAAGGCAATTAATTGCCCCTTTTCTACATTGGGCGCCCCACATACCACATCTAATAGTTCCCCTTGGGCGATATCTACCTTACATAATTTTAATTTGTCTGCATTGGGGTGCTTCCCACATTCTACAACGTATCCAACTATAATATCAGATATTTCTTCAAAAGGATTAAAGATTTCTTCAACCTCTAACCCAAGCATTGTAAGTACATGCGCTAG
Organism: Desulfohalobiaceae bacterium; assembly: GCA_027013815.1. GTDB lineage: Bacteria > Desulfobacterota > Desulfovibrionia > Desulfovibrionales > Desulfothermaceae > Desulfothermus. The sequence goes on from JALWFY010000021.1 coordinate 52,663, forward strand.
CTTATTTACCTCTCCTTCATAGGGTGTTATTTCTTTTAACCACTTAACACTTAGTAACATGGCAATTTCCTATTAAATATCTAAAGATGGAATTTAAAAATTTTTTATAAAGACTTGTTATACAGGAAAGTCCAAAAACTGATTTAAAAATCTGGTATCGTTTTCAAAAAATAATCTCAGGTCATTTATTCCGTACTTTAACATTGCAACCCTTTCAACACCTAAACCAAAGGCAAAACCAGAGTAGGCCTCTGGATCATACCCCACAGATTCAAATACCTTTGGATCAATTAAGCCACATCCCAAAATTTCCACAAAACCTGTTTGTTTACATACCCTACATGGCTCATTCCCAACAAATCCTGTTCCATTACAAATGACGCAACTTATATCTACCTCTGCACTGGGCTCTGTGAATGGAAAAAAACTTGGCCTAAACCTGACCTTTGTATCCTTGGAAAATATGTGCTGTACAAAATATGTAAGGGTACCACGTAGGTCTCCCATGTTTACATCTTTGTCCACTAAAAATCCTTCTATTTGATGAAACATAGGAGAATGGGTAAGGTCAGAATCTCGTCTATAGACCTTACCAGGGGCTATAGCTGCAACTGGTGGCTTTGTGTTTAACATAGTCCTGATCTGCAGAGGGGAAGTATGGGTCCTTAACAATATATTATCAGAAATATATAGAGTGTCCTGCATATCCCTTGCTGGATGATCCTTGGGTATATTTAAGGCCTCGAAATTATAAAAATCTGTCTCAATCTCTGGTCCAGTGACTATTTCATATCCCAGGGAGACAAATACAGAACATATTTCCTGGATAGTTATAGTTATTGGATGCAGAGAACCACTCCAAATTTCCCTACCTGGTAAGGTATGATCAAATGAAGAGGGTTTGGACATCTCTGTCTGTTCTAAGATCTCCTTTTTTTGAGCCAAGAGGTCCTCTATCCAGTTCTTTGTTTCATTGCCTGCCTTCCCGGCCATTGGCTTGTCTTCTTTTGCCAGGCCAGGAAGGGCTTTCATTATCTTTGCTAATTCCCCTTTTCTACCAAGGAATTTGACTTTTAATTCTTCTAATTCCTTAATTGAGTTTATTTTTCCAATAGACTCTGAAAATTTGGATTTCAATTCTTCTAATTTTTTTAAGAACTCTTTTGCGTTCCTGACCAATTTCTTACACCTTTGTTTTTGCCATTTCTACGAGTTTTTGAAAACCTGCCTTGTCCTTAACAGCCATATCTGCAAGGACCTTTCTATTAAGGCCTATATTTGATTCTTTTAGTCCGTGCATAAATTTGCTGTAAGAAAGTCCATGTTCCCTTACTGCTGCATTGATCCTCATGATCCACAATCTTCTAAAATCCCTCTTTTTCTTTTTTCTATGGGCATAAGAATTAGACAAGGCCTTGATTACTGCATTTTTAGCAACCCTGTATACCTTGCTCCTTGCCCCTCTATATCCCCTGGCCATTTTTAATAATTTTTTGTGTCTTCTCCTAGTGACAAACCCACCTTTTACTCTCATTTATTAAATCCTCCTTAAATTCAAGTCTTATATACCAAGGACCCTTTTTATGGCCTTGATGTTGGCTGAGTCAACTAATGCTGGCTTTCTCAAATTCCTTTTTCTTTTGGGGCTTTTCTTTGTCAAGATATGGCTATGATATGCCTTTCTCCTTCTGATTTTACCAGAACCTGTTAATTTAAATCTCTTTGCTGCCCCTCTATGTGTCTTTAACTTTGGCATACATCCTCCACTTAAAATTTATTAGTAACACGGTTTTATTTTTGAAAAAATTAAAATCGCCTTTGACCAAAAAATTAATACCTGACCTTACACACTTTCCCTACTTCTTTTTTGGGGTCTTCTGTGCCTTTGGAGCAAGGATTACAAACATATTTTTCCCTTCAAATTTAGGGCCTTGTTCGATCTTTGCTACATCACTTAGTTCTTCAATAATTGTATTTAACATCTCTTCACCTTGATGTTTGTGCAACACCTCCCTGCCCCTGAAAAATATAGAGACCTTGCATCTATCTCCTTTAGCAAGGAATCTCTTAATATGATTCATCTTAGTGTTTAGGTCATGCTCATCTGTTTTGGGCCTTAATTTGACCTCTTTTAATTGTACTTGTACTTGTTTCTTCCTGGCCTCTTGTAATTTTTTCTGTTGTTGGTATACATATTTGCCATAATCCATTATCTTACATACAGGTGGCTTGGCCTGGGGAGCCACTTCAACAAGGTCTAAGCCTTGCTCATATGCAATTTCCAAGGCACGATGAGTATCCATGATACCCAGTTGTCGACCTTCCATGTCAATTACCCGTACTTGATGGGCCTTAATTTGTTCATTTCGTCTTGCTTTAACAGGAGAAGCTATAGTCCATCCCTCCCTTTTTAAAAGGTTCAATACAGTCTTTTATTATTAATTCCACAGCCTCATTTATCTTTTTTGCTCCAAGGGTCTTTCCTCCCCTGAGCCGTATATTTACTGTATTTTCTTCCATTTCCCTATTTCCAATTACAAGTACATAGGGGATCTTTTCCAGTTGCGCTTCTCTGATTTTTAAACTCAATTTTTCGTTCCTAATATCTTTTTCAACTCTAATACCTGCTTGCCTCAGTTCATTAAATACCTTTTCAGCATATTCTTTTTGTTCATCAGTTATATTTAATACCCTTGCCTGTACTGGTGCAAGCCAGGTGGGAAATGACCCAGCATAATGTTCAATTAATACCCCCAAAAATCTCTCTATAGCACCTAAAATTACTCTGTGCAACATTACTGGCCTGTGTTTTTGACCGTCTTCTCCAATATAGGAGAGGTCAAACCTCTGGGGGAGTGTAAAATCACATTGTATAGTGGCACATTGCCATTTTCTATTCAACGCATCTTTTAGTTTTATATCTATCTTAGGCCCATAAAATGCACCCTCTCCAGGACAAATATCATACTCTAGACCAAGGGTCTCTAATGCTTGCTTAAGGGCATTGGTAGCCCTATCCCAATCCTCATCGCTCCCTATGGATTTTTCTGGTCTAGTAGATATTTCCACCTCATATTCAAATCCAAACAGTCCCATTACGTCCTGTACGAATTTTAAAATATTTGTAATTTCTCCAAGGAGTTGGTCTGGCCTACATATTATATGGGCGTCGTCTTGAGTGAACTCCCTAACCCTTAAAAGCCCATGTAGCACACCTGATTTTTCGTGTCTATTTACCTTGCCCAGTTCAAAGTACCTTATTGGCAAGTCTCTATAACTCCTTAACTTCGATTTATAAATAAGCATGTGAGCAAGACAATTCATTGGTTTGATCCCATATTCCTGCTCATCTATTTTGGTGAAATACATATTTTCTCTATAATTGTCATAATGTCCAGACTTTTCCCATAATTTTTTTCTGAGGAGTTGGGGCCCTCTAACTAGCTGATACCCTCTTTTTAAATGTTCTTTAATTTCAAAGTCTTCAAGTATGGTTCTGATCAGGGCTCCCTTTGGGTGGAATATTGGCATCCCTGGTCCTACCTCATCACTAAAACTGAATAGGTCTAATTGTATCCCAAGCTTTCTATGATCTCTCCTTTTTGCCTCTTCGAGCATGTTCAAATATTTTTTCAGTTCCTTTTTTGTGTGCCATGCTGTGCCATAAATTCTCTGAAGCATCTTGTTTTTTTCATTTCCCTTCCAATATGCACCAGCAACAGAGATGAGTTTAAATGCCTTTATATAAGAAGTAGATGGTACATGTGGTCCTCTACATAGATCGGTAAATTCTCCTTGAGTATATATAGACACATGTTCTTCATTAATTTCGTCTAAAAGTTCTAATTTATAAGTTTCATTTTGTTCTAAGAAAAGTTTTGCTGCATCTTTTTTGGGGAGCTCTTTCCTCTGTATAGGTAGATCTTCCTTTACTATGGACTCCATTTCCTGCTCTATCTTTTCAAGGTCTTCAGGGGTAAAGGTCTTTTGAACATCAAAATCATAGTAAAATCCATTTTCAATGGCTGGTCCTATAGCTATTTTTGCATGGGGGAACAGCCTTTTTACTGCTTGTGCCATTACATGGGCTGCAGAGTGTCTAAGAATATCAAGTCCTTGATCTGAGTCTATGAATATAGGCCCTAGGATTGTTCTATCTTTAGATATCGGAGTATCTAGGTCCACAGGCCTCCCATCAAGATTACATGCCACCACGTTTTTAAGCTTATTTTTAGAAAGTATTTTTGACAAAACATTCAAACAAGTTGTCTGCTTATCAGATATATCAATTTCTTCTTTATCAACAAAAATTTTCAATGTATTACCTCCCCAAGGCTAACCATCTTAAATTATATATAATTTTTTTAGTTAGTCTTTCATATAAAATAGGGAGGCCTCTGCCTCCCTATTATTAAAGGCCCATAGGCGCGAGGAGATTTGAACTCCTGACCCCTTGCGCGTCAAGCAAGTGCTCTCCCCCTGAGCTACGCGCCTATTTGTCAGTCTTCTTAACAATTAATGGGAACTTGTGTCAAGGGAAAAGGTTGTGCAGACTTGGTGGGAAAAAAAATGGCAATGGTTATTGACATGTTTTTAGTGTTAAGTTTAGATTAGTTAAGTTTGTAGAAAAGATAAGGGGTTCTATTTGTTATGTCTATTTTAATTTTAGTTATATTTAGTGGTTTTATGGGGAATATAAACATATGACAACACTAAAACGTATAGACATTGATTTTGAATTAGTAGCAGAACATTCTCCTTTGGTTATTTATCTTATTGGTGAGGATGGTTATTTTAAATATGTAAATAAAAGGATGTGTGAATTATCTGGTTATACCAGAGAGGAACTTTTGAATATGCAATTTGCTCAGGTAGTACATCCTGATTTTAGAGAATTTGTTATAGCTCAGGTGAATAAAAGGTTTAAGAGAAATGGAGCCATTCCCTCATATGAGTTTAAGGCCATTACAAAATATGGAGAGACCAGGTTTGTCCGTGGTTTTTTTTCCATTGTGAGTATGGGAGAAGGATTGTTCATATTGGGACAGATATTAGATGTGACAGAAAATAAGAAGATGGAGCAAGAACTAAAAAATAAAGAGGCATCTCTTAGAGAAACCTTAGAGGCCTCTAATTTAGGATATTTTGAGGTAGACCTTGCAGGTAATTTTACATATGTAAATGATGCCCTGGCCAGGACATTGGGGTTTCCAAAAGAAAAACTTCTGGGAATGAATAATAGGGACTATGCAGATTTTGAGACGGCCAAGAAGGTGTATCGAGAATTTAATAAGGTCTATAGGGAAGGCAAGCCCAGGACATTTTTTGATTGGAAATTGAGGACTAGTACAGGGAGGATCGTATATATAGAGACTTCTGTTGATTTGATATATAATAGGAATGGGGAAAAGGTTGGTTTTAAGGGTATAGCCAGGGACATTACAGAAGAGAAAAGGGCAAAGATGGCCTTAGAAGAAAGGGAAAGGTATTACAGGGCCCTCTTTGAGGGGTCAGGTACTGCACTTATGATCATAGGGGAGGACACTAGTATCATTGAGGTAAATAATACTTTCGAAAAGTTGACAGGATATTTGAAACAAGAGGTGGAGGGCAAGATGAGTTGGACTGAGATTGTAAGTGACAAGGACCTAAATAGAATGCTGGGATACCATGAAAAAAGGAGAAAAGACCCTGACTCTGTGCCAACTCAATATGAATTTAGGTATAAGAATAAGGCTGGCAATGAAAGATGGGCAATAATGAATGTAAGTTTGCTGCCTCAAAAAAGGACAGCGGGTTCTTTTATAGACATAACAGAGAGAAAGACTATGGAAGAAAAATTGAGGTTTATTAGTTTTCATGATCCTTTGACAGGGCTCTATAATAGACTTTATTTTGATGAAGAATTGTCTCGTCTTCAAGATTCTAGATATTTACCCATTGCCCTGATAATTGCAGATTTGGATGGACTTAAATTTATTAATGATAATTTTGGTCACAAAGTTGGGGACAATTATATTAAAGATGCTGCCAATGTGCTCAGGTCTAGTGTAAGGGGATCAGACGTAGTTGCCAGGATAGGAGGAGATGAATTTGCCATTGTCTTGCCAAATAGTAGGGCAGAAAATGCAAAAAAAGTAATAGAGCGTATAAGGGCACGGATTAATCAATTTAATAATACTATTGGCAAGTATCCACTTAGTATTTCAATGGGATTTGCCGTTAGTTCAGAAGATAAAGTTGACACAGACAGTTTGATAAGTAATGCAGATCAGGCAATGTATATGGAAAAACAAAAAAAGGGAGTAACACGGGAAAGGTTATGCATGAAGTAAAATTGGGTTTTAAGATAAAGGACTATCTGTCAGGCAGTGAAATTGATGCCACTACATACGAAGACCTAAGGCAGGACATTGTACAAATGATGGTAGAAAAAAAGGGATATCCTAAAGATAAGATCAGATCTAAGGTAGGCATAGAGTTTGAGATTGACAACAAGAAGTTTTTCAGGACTATTGATTTTGTTGTTTATTTTAAAGATCTACCTGTACTTGTAGTAATATTTTGTGCTGGAGAGATAGAGACGTATGTAAGGGAAACCCTTGCCCTTGCAAGATTAATACAAGGGGGACCTGCTAGATTTGCATTGGTCACAGATACACAGAATTTTATATTGTGTAGGGCACAAGATGGTGAAATTATTTCTCAAAGGCCTTATGAATCCTTTCCCTCATGGCAAGAATTATTGAAACTCCTCGAAAAGACTCCCTTGTTTTCTATTGAAAAGCAAAGAAAACAAAAGGAAGAAAGGATCCTTTATGCAATGTCGCAAATAAGCTGTGAATGTAGGGATTCATGTAATATCTAAAATAGTTTTTGGTTTCTAGGGTTCAAGTAAATGAGATTTTAGATCTTTTTGTAATTTGATATACCTAATACTTAGAACCCAACACCTAAAATCTAATGCTCAACACCTAGTACCTTACATAATATTTATACCCCTAAGTTTAGAATTATTTTCCTTATCTAAAAGTTGATTCAAAAAAATGTAAGAGATCATTTTTTTAAATGGTGCTATGCGTACACCATTCTCTTTTGACATTTTATATGGTATGGTTTATCTATTCCATTGTTTTTTTGTGGTGTTGGAAGAAATTTTTTGATAATGGTTATTTTGGACGTTTAATATTAAAAAAATCAAAAACTTAAGAATTATTAAGATGATAAAAAAGATTAAAGGATTTACAGATATTTTCCCTCCATTGGTTGATAAATATCTTTTTATGGAAAAAACTGCTAGGGAAGTCTTTTCTTTATACGGGTTTGAGGAAATCAGGATTCCCATCCTAGAGAAAACAGAGCTCTTTGCCCGTTCCATTGGAGATGCCACAGATGTGGTACAAAAGGAGATGTTTAGTTTTTCTGATAAAAAAGGCCGTATGTTGAGTCTAAGGCCAGAGGCAACAGCAGGCGTGGTTAGAGCCTATATAGAGAACAAGATATATAAAAATAAATCATTGTCAAAATTTTTTACCATAGGGCCAATGTTTAGGTATGAACGTCCTCAAAAAGGGAGGCAAAGACAATTCCATCAAATAAATGTGGAGACCTTTGGAAGCGATTCTCCATATGTGGA
>JALWFY010000022.1 GCA_027013815.1 Desulfohalobiaceae bacterium
ATAGAGAGTCCAGCAGCATCATCAGCAGCAGAGTTAATTCTGAGTCCCGTGGAAAGCCTGAGTTGGTTCTTGGCCAAGGCATCGCTTGCTTTCCTTAAACTATTTTGTGCAATTAAAGATGAAATATTCGTGTTAATGCTAAGAGCCATGATCCCCTCCCTACTTTTATTTTTTTGGGAAAATTTTTCTCTATGATTTTAGGAAAGCAAAGAGTATGCCACTAAAAACCTTGGAATTTTTATGTCCTAATTTATGTCAATTTTTTATTATACAGAAGAATATATTTAATTTGCTATTTGATTTTTATAAAGAATTGCAGCTTTTTGTTATTTGGTATAGAATTGGCATAGGCCACTAAAAGGAGGTTTGGGATGATTCATGATGTTATTTCAGATATAAAATCTTTGGCCAGGGAAAGACCCCTTTATACCCCAGAAATTTATAAGTTTAATGATTCATATGGACATGCCCATATATTAAAAAAGTATGCAAATATAAAGGGAAACTATCAAATAAAAGGAATAATTGAACATGCAGCAATGCTATTTGATCATGTATGGACTGCAGAGTTGTCATTTCCTCTGCCAGCTCATTTTACATTTAGTAGGTATAGATTTCCATTTTTGAGACAACTGACTAATAAAGCTCTATTTGCCCTTGGGCCTTCTATACATTATGCTGAACCACTTTTTACAAAACAGGAATTAATAGAAATAAAAAAAGCATTGGGAAAGACCTTGCTTGTATTTTTACCACACTCTGCAATGTCTTTGGTAGTGACCTATGACCAGGAAAAAATAATCTCTACCTTAAAAAGGTTTGAAAAGGAATTTGACAATGTATTAATATGCTTGGGATGGAAGGATGTGCTTAGGGGTGTTGAAAAAATTTATCTTGCAGAGGGTTATACCTGTGTTACTGCTGGAAATGTATTTGATATGAATTTTTTGCCTAGGCTTAAGTCTTTGATCCTAATAGCCTCACATACTATGTCCTTTGGTTTTGGCACCCATATTGGATTCTGTGTTTATTTAAATAGGCCCCATTGGGTAGTTCCAGTGAAGTCCACTACAGATGGACCTAAAGAAATCAAAAAGAATTCAACTTATAGGGCCACTCCTTTGGGAAAAGGCCAGGGAAGGTATATATTGAGGAATTTTAGGGAACCTATGGACCAAATAACTAAATCCCAACGTCAGGTAGTGGATATGGTTTGGGGGATTAGCGATGTAAAGACTCCAGGAGAATTGCGAGAACTATTTAATATCACCGAAGATATGTTTAATATGAAATATTACCCAAATAATAAAAGAGATCCTTTAATGTTATGTCAGATAATTGACTATATACAACAGGGACAAATTGACAAGGCAAAATTTTTATTAAACCTAGCAAGACCAATAAATTATCATCCTGGATGGGTGGTTTATTTAAGGTGTCTTATAAAGATCAAACAAGAATCATATGAGGAGGTTGAAGATCTTGCAAGTTCATTAAAGAGGTATAGTGGTTTTTTTAGGGAAAAAGCAGATATTTTACTAAATATAAATAGCAAGGATAAATTAAATAAGGAAATCCTAAAAGATCTATTTGAGGTTTATCCCAGACCTAATTTTTACCTTCACAAGAGGATGGATTTACCATGGAATAGGGAGGCCATATGAAGGTTGTTCATTTATGTAGCTCAGATTTTTGGGAACAAGGGAGTTTGGCATATCGGATACATAAAGGCATAGAAAAAAATGGTGTAGAATCTATTTTTATCACAATGCTCAAGTCATCAGGAGACCCCAGTGTAAAGGCAATAATTCAGGACCCGGTTTTTAAGGACAAGATAAAGTTAAGGGAAAGGATTTCTGTTAATATGCCAATTCCATTTGCTGAAATACTAGAGGAATGGAAGGGCAAGCTGGGTATCCGTGTAATGCCATGTGAGGGGGAGGTAGTTTTTTCTCTAATTGATTCTCCTATAAATTTGGGACAATTAGAGGAAATACATATGGCAGATATAATACATATTCATTGGATATCTGGTATGTTAGACTTTGGATTAGTACCTTTATTTTTTTTAGGAAAACCTGTGATAATTAGTTTATACGATATGTTTTTTTTGACTGGGGGATGTCATTATAATAGGGGATGCGATGGCTATTTAACAGGATGTATAGAATGTCCTTTGGTTTCAGAAGAGGCAAGTTGCCTGGTGAAAGATTCTTTTTCTAAAAAAAAGGCTATTTATAATCTGCTGAATCTAAAAGTGGTTGCTAAGAGCAGATGTCTGAAGCAAGAAGCAGAAAGAATGGACTTTTTTAAAGATGTGACTTTGATTCATCCCTGTACACCTTATCATTCTTATCCCATTTTAAATAAAGAAAAGGCCAGAGAAATCCTTGGTCTAGACCCAGAATCTAATATTATATTGAGTATAGCTCCCTCCCTTATCAGTGAGAGGAAGGGCATCTTAAATATATTGGATGCCCTTGAGTCTTTGATAGGGCAGAGAGAAATAGACAAGCCTTATATTTTATTGATTGGAGCAGATGGAAATGAAATTGAGAAGGATGTAAAGGCCCCTGTTCATATAGTTCCTGTTGTACCTAATGAAGAGGTATTATCTTGGTATTATTGTGCTTGTGATGTTTTTGTCTCAGGTGCTGTTTATGATCCTATTTCTCTTTTTGCCTTGGATGCAATGGCAATGGGTATGCCTTTGGTTGGTTTTCAGGGTTCTTGTTTAGAAGATTTCATTCATCACAAAGAAAATGGATACCTTGCCAAACAAGGAGATATAAATGACCTTGGGAAGGGTATAAAATATGTACTAAGTTCAATAAAAAAAGAAAAGTCTATGCAGAAAATATCAAGATCCATTGCAAAGAGAAAATTTTCATGGGAGATTCAGTCTAAAAAATATATAGATGTGTATAATAGCATGATGAAGCTTAAAGATAAAGTAAATATACAAGGACTATTAGAGTGGGGAGAGAATCTATTTTTGGAGAATAATAAACATGTTGCCTTAGAATTGTTTAAAAGATTATTGAAGTTTGATAGAACAAATCCATACCTTCTTAACAATATTGGTGTCATATATTGGGAAGATAGGAGATATAAAAAGGCAATGGAGTTTTTTAAGCAGGCCTATGAGATTGATCCTGATAACAGTGAAATAAAGGAAAATTACGTCAAGGCAATCCATGAACTTGGTGGCAATTAAATTGGAGGAACAATATGATTTTTACCAGTGAATGGGTAGATGGTTATGTATTTGACATTCCATATACAGCTAATTTTTATTATCAACAAACTCCAGATTTTTTGAATTTTTGTACCTTACTCAGTGGTATTGAACCACCTGAATTTAGTAATGGGTTTAAATATTTAGAGCTTGGATCTGGAATGGGGTTTAATTTAAATGCAATTGCCTCCATGTATCCAGAGGGAGATTTTTATGGAGTAGATTTTAATCCTGAGCACATTAGATTTTCCAATAAGATCAAAAATCAGGCTGGATTAAAAAATGTAGAATTTTTTGAAATGTCCTTTGAGGAGGTCCTTAATCAGAAGATAGATGAATTTCCCATGTTTGACTATATTACATTACACGGAATATTTTCATGGGTTTCAAAAGAGAATAGAGATATTATTGTGAGGATCTTAAAAAACAAATTAAAACCTGGAGGTATTTGTTATATTACTTATAATGATATGTGTGGATGGTTTAACTATGTTCCTTTACAACGCCTTTTGTTGGATTATTCAAAGTTATTTCCTGATATTGGGAGTATTGCAAAGATTAATATGGGGATTAATCTGGCAAAGAGATTAAAAGAAAGTGGTTCTGTGTATTTTAATTCTCCATTTATTGAAAAGATTTTAGAAAAGTTTGAAAAGGACAGAAAATATGTAGTACATGAATATTTGAATGAAGACTGGCAACCACTTTTTTTTACACAAGTACTTTCTCATATGAAACATGCCAAAGTACAGTATGTTGGTCAGGGTGAGCCCATATGGTATTTTGATAATCTGTTTTTAAATAAAAAACAACAGGAGTTACTAAACGGGTTGAGATCTCAATTGTTGCGAGAAGTAGTCAAGGATTTTATAGTGCGAATGTCCTTTAGAAAAGATATATATATAAAAGGGACATCTCCAATTCCTCCTCCATTAGTTACAAAAAGGATAAAACAAGTAAGGGTTTTTCTTAGATTAGTTTCAATGGATAAGAGATATAAAATAAAATTGCCATATGCCAATAAAAATGCAAATATTGATCCAGAGTTCTTAGAGAGATTAGTAGAGATATTGAGTGAAAATATATACACTATTGGAGAATTAATGGACATACCTGAACTTGGTTTAAATAATATCTTTGATTTTTTAAGAACTATTTCTATCCTATTACATTCTAGGACAATAGATTTAGTTCTAGGTGAATCTAAAACTAATAATGTGGCTGATGTAATAAATTTAAATAAAGTAGTGGCCAAAGAATCAAGATATAAAAATATTTTAAGACAATTTTGTATTCCAAAATCTAGATCTGGAATAGCAGTAAATCTGTATCAAAGACTTGTGTATGACGGGATAGTAAATAAAGGGATAAACGATGTAAGTGGCATTATATCCCATGTTTATTCTTATTTAAATGGTGATAATACCAATAATAAATTGCTAAAAAAAGATATTGAAGGTGAGATATTAGAGTGTATAGAGAAAGTAATACCTGAATGGAAGAGGATAGGGATAATTGCTGCAGATTTATAGGGTTTAATTGAGTTTGAATTATAAAAATTTGGAGTCATATTATGGATACAAAAAAGATAGAACTTGGCACAATTAAGGACAGATTGGAGGCAGCAAAGTTTTATCACCGATCTGGGAATTTAATCAGGGCAGAGGAAGAATATAGAAAAATTTTGGAGGAAGAGCCTTTTAATGCTGAAGCCACCCATTTGCTGGGGCTTTTAGCCCTTCAAATGGGGAAGTTAGACGTGGCTGAACATTTTTTTAATACTGCCATTGAGCTAGACGCTACTCAACCAGAATATATTGTAAATCTGGGGGTAGTGTTTTATTTAAGAGGGGATTTGATGAAGGCAAAGGATTTTTTTAAACAGGCCATTGATATGGACCCCTCTTATATGGAGGCCTATGCAAATTTGGGAAAGGTCTTGGCTGAAGAGAATGATTTGGCTAAGGCCAGGGAATATCTAGTTAAATCGGTTAATATGGGAGATACAGATCCAAGCACCTTAATAACCTTGGCTGAAGTAAATTTTAGGCTCAAAATGTATAACAGGGCGGAGCAATTATGCAAACAAATTTTTGACTTGGGTATAGATGAATCACAGGTATATGATATCTTGATAGAATCACTGTTAAAACAAAACAGGGTTCAAGAAGCCATTCCTTATTTGGAGATTATGTTGGATAGGGATAGGAGTAGTGAGAAATACAAGAAAATGTTAAAAGAAATATATAATCAAACAGGTTTTTCAGATACCTAGTCTTAATTTTTTAGTAATAGAACTGGAGGGAATGTTATGGCTCTAAAGATTAAGTCAAAACCTGCACAAGAGCTTGATAAGGAAATAATGGAACTTTTAGCTAGAGGCGAGGAGTATCAACTAAAAGGAAGGTATAAAGAGGCAGAAGAACTTTATAGGGAAGTATTGGAAAGAGATCCTAAAAATGCCACTGCTTATCATCATTTGGGCATAATGGCCCTCCAGGGTAAACAATTGGAATTTGCCAAGACCTTGTTTAAGGCTGCAGTAGATTTAGAACCAGAAAATATTCGTTTTTTAATGGATATTGGCACTGTTTATTTTTCCTTGCAACGATTAATTGAGGCAACAAAGGCATATAAAAAAGTACTGGAGATAGAGCCTGATAATTTTGAGGCACATTATAATCTTGGGACGATTTTTATAGAGAGGGGAATGCATGAAGATGCGGTGAAACATCTAGAGCGTGCAGTTGTATTAAATCCTCTGGATCCTAAGCCATTTGTGAAATTGGCGTATGGTCTTGTTCAATTAGGTAGATATGAAGAGGCAGAGGAGATCGCTAAAGCTGCTTATGTATTAAAACCAAAGACAATGGAAGATCAATTTATTTTAATGGAGACTTTTTTGGAAATAAATTTGCCTTGGTATGCAATCCCCCTTGGAAAGATGTTGATAGATAAGGACCCTGCTAATATTAGTTTTAGGACCAGGTTATCTACTGCATATAGCATTGCAGGTGTGGTGTGTAAGGCAGAGGAAGAGGCAAGACATGCAGTAAATCTAGCGCCTAAAATGCCAGGTTTATACAAATTACTTGCCCAAGCAATGATGACATGTACAGGGTGGGACGAAGCATTAGAAGTGGTAGAAGAGGGTCTAAAACTAGACCCAGACAACGAACAATTGCTTCTTCAAAAGGCATCTATCTATGAGAAAAAGGGATGGGATGAGGATGCTTTTTATATAGTAAAACAATTTTTTTCAGGGGATAGGGGGTATCAACCCCAAGCAGTGACCTTGCTAGCAGTGCTTTGTAAGAAGTTTAAGGCAGAGAGAGAAGGCATTGATGTATTAAATGAGGTCTTGGAAAATAAAGGGATTGGTCAGGGTTTTATATGTGCTGTTAAGTTCACTTTAGCTGAATTATATGAATCTGTTGGGGAATACGATAATGCATTTGAGTCATTAAAGGATGCAAATGACCTTGTCCCAAGGATTTATAATGGAAAGAGGGAAGAGGAATATTTTGAAAGGATAAAGAAGGTGTTTACTAGAGATTTCTTTAAGAAAGCACCAAGATCTACCATAAAGACAAAAAAGCCTATATTTATCGTGGGTATGCCAAGGTCTGGTACATCTCTTACTGAACAAATCCTTGCTACACATCCTGATGTATTTGGAGCAGGTGAACTTGCAAAGATGGGTGAGATTGCAACTAAGTTGTCTCATTGGTTAGATAAAAATATTCCATTTCCAGAGATTGCAAATGAACTCAATGAGGAAGTATTGATCAAGGCAACTAAGGAGTACCTAGATTTTATTGATTCCTTAAGTGGGGGGAGTTTTGTGCATGTAACCGATAAAATGCCACAAAATTTTGTTTATATGGGGCTCATGGCCCTTGTATTTCCAGAGGTCAAAATTATTCATTGTAAGAGGAATCCATATGATACATGTCTTTCCAATTATTTTCAAAATTTTGCTGCAGCAGGACTCTCCTTTGCCTATCACCTAGAGGACCTTGGGCATTACTATAGGCTTTATCTTGATATTATGCAGCATTGGAGAGAGGTATTGCCAATTAAATTTTATGAGAGTGAGTATGAGGAACTTGTGCAAAATCCAAGGGAAAAAGTAAAAGAACTCTTAGATTTTTGTGAACTTGATTGGTATGAGGGGTGTTTAGAATTTCATAAGACCAAAAGGGATGTGAAGACTGCTAGTTATGACCAGGTGAGAAAACCTTTATACAAAAAGTCTGTGGCAAGGTGGAAAAGATACGAAAAACATCTCCAGCCTTTAAAAGAAGTGCTGGAAGCAGAAGATTTGCCAGGACTGTCTCTAAAACAAGCGGGTATAGTATGTGAATAAAATTTTTGGTACCACTTATGGTTATAACCGGTAGAAATATCTCCTTTCTTAGTTATGATGTGGTTGTTTTAGGTACTGGCTTTGCTGGGCTCAAAGCGGCATATTCTGCATTGACACAGGACAATTCTTTAAAAATAGCGATAATTTCTCTGGACATGGGTCTAACAGGAAGTTCTTTTAAAAATATCAATAAAAGAGTTGGTATCCAGGTACTAAAAAATGATTGTGAAAGGGAGGAATTTGTAAAAAGGGTATTGAAAATAGCTTCACCTGGAAGAATAAGACAGGACCTAGTTGAGATATTGGCACAAGAAAGCGAACAAAGATTTAGCGACTTATTAAAATTGAATATTAAATTCTTAAAAGATAAACACGGCAAGCCTTTGCGAGTTAGTGGTTGTTTTTTCCCAGAACATAACAGTGCTTTTATAATAGAAGATTTGAAACATGCGTTTCTTAAATTTTATTTAAGTATAAAAGACAAAATAGATTTTCTAACTCCACTAGTGGTATTAAAACTTGTGTTGAATGAAGATAGGAAAGAAATAGTCGGGATTTTAGGATATAATTTCAAAGCAAAAGAATTTTTGGCCATTAAGTGCAAGTCAGTTGTTGTGAGTTTGGGGGGGTGCGCCCCTTTATTTTGTTTTCATAATGCATGGGAGAGTCCTTTTTCAGGTTATTCTTATGCCCTTTTAAAAAATGCAGGAGTGAAGTTGATCAATCAAGGATTTGTCCAAATGCAGTGGGCCAGAAGGGATAATCTAAAATTTTTTTCTTTTGGAAAATTCAAACAAGGCATAAAAATCATAAAAAATGGACAGGTTATAGAGATTCCCGACAAACTAATGTCATTAATTGATCTTAGAAATTCCCACTGTCCCATAGCATATTCTTTTAAAGATTTTGATCTAGATTGCTTTTTGTTAGATTGTTCAGAAAGAAAAGGCGTTAGAATAAAAAATGGAGACATGAGTTATTATATTGTGCCAGTTACCCAGGCACAAAATGGGGGTGCAGCTATTGACCATATGGCCATGACTAATATTTCAGGTATATTTGCGTGCGGTGAATGCGCATCAGGAATGCATGGGGCAAATAGGATCGGCGGTGCAATGATCCTATCTTCTCAGGTATTTGGTTATAGGGCAGGAAAATTTGCTGCTATTTATGCTAAAGAAAAAAAAGAGGTGTCCGATTTAATATTTACAAACTTAATAAATGATAATACCATGTTGAATAGAATCGGTGAGTTGGTTCCAAGCAATAATTTATTGAGCCAAAGTCAACTTAATGGTCTGTCTTTGGTTAAGGCCCTACTAATTGGGCACAAGGCTAAATTGGAATCTATTTACAATAAAATGTCTTGTTTAAAAATGCAATGTAGTTCTTATTTAGATTATTGCAAGATATCAAGTTTGATGATGGTGGTAAAAGGCAGGATTGATAATATTAAAGGATAGATAATGTTTTTGGTAAATAAAAAATTTTTAAAACCAACAAAGGATGCCAGATTAGTGGCTATTTTAGAAAATCTCAGGACAAATCCAGAGATATCTCAGGCAGAGCTTGGGACACGGGCTTTAATTAGTAGCGCGAGAGTGAATTCTTTTTTAAAAGAATTGCAGGGCCAAGATATAATCAAAGTGGAGCGGTTAAATGGTAAGAGTTACAAGTATTTACTCACCAAGAAAGGACAGGATATAAGGCAGAAGTTAATGGGCGAATATATGGCGGAAATTGTACAGGTATATAGTGCATTAAAAGAAAATATTCAGGACAAATTGATTGAGATCTTAGATAAGGGATATGAAAAAATTGCCTGTTTTGGTGCATCATCTACTTGTGAGGTGGTTTTATCTTGTTTGTCTTCACTGGATTTAAGGGTGATCGCCTTGGTGGATAATGACGAAAAAAAGCAGGGAACTTTGTTTTTTGGCCACGTAGTATCTCCTCCAGTGGTTTTAAAATTTATAGGACTAGATGCAATACTTATTACTTCCTTTGGAAAGCATGAAGAGATAAGACAGGATATATTTAAGATAATACCTAATAAAAGAGTAGAAGTCTTTAATTTATGATTGAAATAAAACTCTTAAATGGAAAAGTAATAGGGGATAGCAGTCCTTGTTTTATTGTGGCAGAGATTGGAAATAATCATCAGGGAGATTTTGAGCTTGCAGTAAAACTTATTGAAGAGGCAAAGAAAGCTGGAGTTGATGCAGTAAAGTTTCAAAAAAGGGATATAAAGTCTCTTTTAACAAAAGAGTTATATAATTTGCCCTATCAAGGCGAGAACAGTTTTGGAAGTACATATGGAGAACATAGGGAAAAATTAGAACTTTCAATTGAAGAATTTGCAAAATTAAAAGAGATTGCAGAAAAGAATGGACTTTTATTTTTTGCTTCTGCATGGGATTTTAAAAGTCTTTATGAACTGAATAAAATAGGTGTTGAAATTATTAAAATATGTTCTGCTGATTTAGTTAATATTCCTTTTCTGAGAGAAATTGCAAAATTAAATAAAATAGTTTTTTTATCAAGTGGCATGAGCACCATAGATCAGATTGATAAGGCGGTAGATGAGTTAAAAAAGTTTGATACAGATTTTGTTTTATTGCATTGTAATAGCTCCTATCCTTGTGATTATAAAGAAATAGCGATTCCTGTGATAAAACTTTTAAGGAATAGATATCAGATATTAGTTGGTTATTCTGGACATGAGATAGGAATTTACCCATCAATTGCTGCGATATGTCTTGGTGCATGTGTTTTAGAAAGACATTTTACATTGAATAAAAGTTTTACTGGAACTGACCATAGGCTTTCTCTAACTCCATCTGAGATGAAAGAACTCGTTAATGCAGTTAGAATAGTTGAAGATACAATGTGTATAAAAGAAAAGAAATTATTTAAAAAAGAGATTATAGTATCTCAAAAACTTAGAAAAAGTATTGTTGCATCACGGGATATAAAAAAAGGTGAGATTTTAACACAAGATAATCTCACAGTGAAATGCCCAGGGAATGGTATGTCTCCTGAATTCTGGTATGATATAATGGGTAAAAGAGCAGCAAGGGATTTCAAAAAAGATGATTTTATATTTTTAGAAGATTTAATATGAAAATTTTGATGATTGCAATCAACGATCCAGCTGGGACATGCATTAATTTTACCAATGCAATAAATAAATATACAGAACACAGTTGTAGATTGATTACAAAAGAGATTAGATACAATTTTATGTTTGAAAAAGATATACATTTGCCATGGATAAAACATAAAAGTGAGTGGGATGAAGTAGAGGAGCTTTTAAAGCAAAGTGATGTGTTTCATTTTCACATGACCGCAGATGAGGACATAGAACTTGGGCCTTTTAAGGTAAAAGATTTTATTAAGGGAAAAATGATTGTACATCATCATCATGGACATCCTGATTTTAGAGGAAATTCCTGGAAGTATAGAGAAAAATACAAAAAAAAGAAAAGGATAAAACTTCTTGTGAGCACTCCAGACTTATTAAATTTATTACCTGATGCAATGTGGCAGCCTAATCTAGTGCCTATTAATGATCCTTTATATCAACCTATAAAAAAACAAGAAGAGACAACAAAGATTTGTCACTCTCCTACAAGAAGAGAACTAAAAAATACAGATTTTTTTATTCATCTAGTTAATGATTTAAAAAAGGAAATTTCAAATTTTGAAGGAATAATTATAGAAAACACCTTGCACAAAGAATGTCTTAAAATAAAACAAAGATCCCATATACTCTTTGACCACTTGCATGGATATTTTGGGGTTAGTAGCCTGGAAGGATTGTCTCAAGGGCTTTGTGTTATTGCTGGGCTAAGTGAATTCTGTATAAGACATATTGAAGGATTCTCAAACGGGATAAAACATCCGTGGTTTATATCTAAAAAGGATACTTTAAAGCAAGACATTAAAAATCTTGTATTAGATAGAGATTTGAGAAAACAATATGGGGAATATAGCAGGGTTTTTATGGAAAAGGTGTGGAATGAAGAAAGAGTAGTTAATAGACTAATTGAATTTTATTTAATATAAAAGATTTTTATAAAATTTAAATAGAGATATCATGTTTTCAATACATGAAAAGGTATATTCAATAGTTTTTTTGCATATTCCAAAGACTGCGGGGACTTCATTTACCTCATTTTTAATTGAACATTTAAAACTAAATCCAGAAGAAGTATATAATGTGGGACAAAGGGGGAAAACTCACATACAGGGGAATATAAATTTTATTAATCTAAATGAAGAAGAAAAAGAGAGATATAAATTAATATGCGGTCATGTTGAATATTTATTATTGAACAATATAGAATATAATATATTTTCCCTTACCCTTTTAAGGAATCCTATTGATAGAATAGTATCAATTTATTATTATATTTTAAATAACAATAAACATCACTTACATCGTATAGTTAAAAAAAATAACATGTCAATACCAATGGTTATGAAGTCTGGATTATGGGTAGAACTCAACAATGGAATGGTCAGAAGATTAATAGGAGCCTTAAATGTCCCATATGGTAGATGTAATTATAAAATGTTAGATATGGCAAAACATAATCTAAAAAATAAAATAGATTTATTTGGTTTTCAGAATAGATTTGATGAATTTATAAATATTTTTTCTCAGATATTTAAGATAAATAAGTTAACCTATAAATTTTTAAATAAAACGCCAAATAGAAAAGCAATTAAAGAGTTAGATGAGGAAAGTATTGAATCTATAAAAAGATATAATCCTCTTGATATAGAACTGTACAATTATGCCCTTGAGCTTTATAAAAAGAAATTTTCAATTTATATAAAGTAATATAATATGAAACAAATGGATTATCCACTGGTTAGCATAGTAGTTCCTTCGTATAATCAGGCGAATTATTTGCCTGTGGCATTGGATAGTGTTCTTTTTCAGGAATATCCCAAAATTGAATTAATAATATGTAATCATGGATCAACTGATAATACCAGTAAAGTTATTGAATCCTATTTGAATTCTATAAAGAATGAAAAAGTTAGTTACATAGAATATTATGATGAAGAGAGAGACATTTGTGTTAGAAAATATGAATATAGATTTCCACAAAATAGGATTGTTAAAGTGTTTCAGAGTAAGGACAATATAGGTGCTCCTGCAACATATAATGTTGGATTAAAGAATTGTGAAGGAAGATATTGTATGTATCTTGTGGGAGATGATTATCTTTTACCCAATGCTATTAAAGAAATGGTAAGTGTACTAGAAGAAAAACATGTGGATATTGTTTACGCAGATATGTTTGTTGTAGATGATTATGGTAGAATATTACAAAGACTGTCAAAGCCAGACTGGTCTTTTAAAATGTGTTTTGCATACTGGTTTCATTTGGGTGTATGCAGGTTGTATAAAAGAGAGTTGCATCTAAGATATGGGTATTATGATGAAAGATACAAAAATGCGCATGACTATGACATGTTTTTAAAATTTGCAATAAATGGCGCAAGGTTTTATCATTTAAACAGAGTATTGTATTGTGTGAGAAAACACGATCCTGAAAATAAATGTGAGCCTGCTGCCTGGAGAGACAGAGGATATGAAAATTTAATTAGAGAAAGTATAAAATGTGCTCTTAAAGCAAGAAAATTTTTAAAAAGAATTGAACTATCCAGTTAAAATCCAATATAATCTTATGTTATAGGGATATATATGAAAGATATTACATTAGCTATAATTGGTCTTGGTAAACTAGGACTATGTACTGCAGCTTGTTTTGCTCACGCAGGATATAGAGTGATTGGTTTTGATATAAAAAAACACTATATAGAACTGCTTAAAAAAACATATAAGGCCCCTTTTTTTGAGCCTAATTTAAATGATCTTCTTCAAGAGGCAAAGTCTAATTTGCTGTTTTGTAATGATATAAAAGAAGTTGCAACAAGAGCAAGTGTTTTTTTTATAATAGTCCCAACTCCATCTAAAGATGATGGCTCATTTTCGAATAAATATATAACAGATGTTTTTAGATTATTAACTCCAATATTAAAAGATAGAAAAGATTTTTTTATAATAAATGTTGTGAGTACTGTTATGCCTACATCAGGAGAAAGTCAGCTTATACCAATGTTGGAGGATATGACTTACAAAAAAGTCAAAAAAGATTTTGGATATATTTACAATCCAGAATTTATTGCAATTGGATCTGTAATAAAGGATTTTCTAAATCCTGATCTTGTTTTAATTGGAGAGAGCGATAAAAGATCTGGAGATGTTATTGAAGGCATCTATAAACAGGTGTGTAAAAATACTCCTTATATTGCCAGGACATCAATTATAAATGCAGAAGCTGCCAAATTGTGTATTAATTGTTTTTGTACCATGAAGATAAGTTTTGCAAATTTTTTGGCAGAACTTCTAGATAATGTTCCTGGTGCCAGTGCAAAGGAAGTTACTTCTATAATTGGAAAGGATACTCGTATAGGGGAAAAGTATATATCTCCTGGACTTGGGTTTGGGGGACCATGTTTTCCAAGAGACAATGAGGCATTTATTCGTTTTGCAAATAATTATGGAAAAGATGCCAAACTTCAGAAATCTGTGGTAGAAATAAACAATTCTCAGTTACATAGGGCAGTGGAAAAAATAAACAGGGAAATAAAAAACATAAATCCAAAAAGACCTGTAGTTGCCCTGTTGGGGCTTGCATATAAACCATTTACCTATTTAACAGAAAGGTCTCAACAATTTGAGATTGCCAAAAATATTTTAACTAACGATCATCTTAAAGAATTAAGGGTTTTTGATCCTTATGTTAAGGAAGATTATGGGTTTAATAAATCAAAAACTTTAGAAGAATGTGTTGAAAATGCAGATGTTGTGGTTATTTTGACTCCATATCCTGAATTTTTAGATATCCATGCATGGCAACATTTAATGAATTCAAAGGGCAAGATAATAAATTTTTGGGGTTAAAGTTTAGCTAAAGTTTTTTGTTCGATAGACGATCTTTTATAAAGTTAATAAAGGATAAAAGGATATGAAAAAGGCTCTAGTTTTAGGTGCAGGTGGATTTATTGGCCACCATATGGTGAATAGGATAAAGGGTGAAGGTTTTTGGGTAAGGGGAGTTGATTTAAAATATCCTGAGTTTTCTGAGACAAAAGCAGATGATTTTGTGATAGGGGATTTAAGAGATCCTAAGTTTTGTCGTTATGTGATTGATCAAGGGTTTGACGAGGTATATCAACTTGCTGCAGATATGGGCGGGGCTGGTTATGTTTTTACAGGGGATAATGATGCAGATATTATGCATAATTCTGCGATGATAAATCTAAATGTATTAAATGCTTGTTATAAGAGGAACATAAAGAGGATCTTTTACTCTTCATCTGCTTGTATTTATCCTGAATATAATCAAATGGATCCTGAAAGTCCCAAGACATCGGAAGATTCTGCATATCCTGCACAACCAGACAGTGAATATGGGTGGGAGAAGCTCTTTAGTGAAAGGTTGTATCTTGCGTATCATAGAAATTACGGAATGAAGGTGAGAATAGCGAGATATCACAATATTTATGGACCAGAAGGTGCGTGGTGTGATGGCAGGGAAAAGGTCCCTGCAGCGCTTTGTCGGAAAGTGGCAATGGCCAAGATAAAAGGAGAGGGGTTTATTGAAGTTTGGGGAGATGGCAAACAGACGAGGTCATTTTTATATATCAATGATTGCATAGATGCTACTTTGCTTCTTATGAGGTCAGATTGGACAGGTCCTGTAAATATTGGTTCAGAAGAGATGGTGAGTATAGATGAGTTGGCTCACTTAGTAATGGGGATTGCTGGAGTGAATTTGGACATTAGACATATAGATGGACCCCAAGGTGTTAGAGGGAGGACTAGTGATAATAGATTAATTTATAAGATGTTAGGATGGATGCCCAAATTTTCTCTTAGAGAAGGATTAAAAAAGACTTATTTATGGATAGAATCTAAGGTAAACAACCAATTTGCATAGAGCTATAGAAGAGGGAATTTTTGTAATGAAGTTGGTTTCTTTTGATAAAATACCAGTTGATTATGACAATTCTATTACAATTATTTTTAATCATGTTCCAAAATGTGGGGGATCTACTTTTTCTTCGATTTTATTCAGAAATTTTTTCTCCAAAGGGTTTAGAATATACAGCTGTATTAATTTTTTTAGTTTTTATGTTCTAACACGCTTTAAAAAAGAGTTGTTTTCAGAGAATAATATAATATATGGACATTTTACATGGAATATACATAAATTTATATTTGATGATTCTTATAATGGTAAGATCTATTATTTAACTTTATTAAGAGATCCTTGGGAGATGTTTATCTCTTCATATAAGTTTAATTTTAGAAGAAAGATAATAAATTGTGATTTAATAAGTTATTTTGATAGGTTTTATAAACATAATTTTTTGACTCATTGGTTTGGTAATGGAGATTTAGAGAATGCAAAAAAAATTTTACAGAATAAGCATTTTTTATTTGGGCTGGTTGAAAAATATGAAGAATTTTTAAAAATATTTGGTTATTTGTTTAGGATAAGAAAAATTGAATATACACTGATGAATAAAGCAGTAATGGAATTTTCATCAGAAGATCTGCTAAATCTAAAAAATAAATTTGTTGAAAAAAATCATTTAGACTATGAATTTTACTCTTTTGCTAAGGATTTATTTGATAACAGGTTTATAGAATTGAAAAAAGAAGTTGCTGATATTGGAGTTAAAAAAAATGAGATAGAGATCTTATTAAGAGATAAGAATATTTCTTTAGGTGATAATGTATTAGAATCCGAAAAAAGGTTAATTGAACAAATTGTAAAAGATTCAAATAAGATAGACTTATCATATTTATTAATGTTTTATAATAAAAACAGACTATGGGGCAAATTATTTGCTTTATCAAATAGTATATTGAACGTTGTAAATCAATATACACAGGGATTTTCAGATAAAAATGACCCTATTACAAAATATGCCTTACAACTTGAAAAACAAAGAAATAGAGCGCTAAATTTTTTAAAGGGTCAAGATTTGTCTAACTTAGAACAAAATTTCAATAAATTAACAAATAGTTTTTAAATAGTATTGCAAAAAAAGCAGTTATATTTTTACCTGTCGAAAGGTATGAGAAAATAGGCTTTTATGGAATATCAAGTAGATTTTTTTATTTTTATCCTATTATAAAGAATAAACTTATAAACAAAAAGGTTTTTTTGTTTGATTCAGATATAAAAAAACATGGACAAAAAATTGACAATCTAACTATCAATAATCCAGATAAGATTGTTGAAATAAAGCCAGATATTATAATTATAAGTTCTATCTTTTGGAAAGAAATTTTAAAAATATTAAGGATTATTCAAAAAAGATATAAGTTAAATTTCCGTATAGGCTGTTTGCATGAAACCATGTATTTTCGTTTTATAAAAGAGGGACAAGGGTTATGATTATTAGAAAAGGTTCTAGAGATTTGACAGTGTATGTGTCATTTAGACCGTTTAAGGATGAATGGATAGAGAGGAATGAGAGTGTATTGAATGGTTTGAAATGGCAGGATCTTGAAGGTATAAAGATAAAATTTGTGTGTTGGCCATCTGAGATAGAGACTATAGAGTACGCAACAAGGCATGGTTTTGAGGGCGTAATTATACCTTGGTATAGACATTATTTGTTTCCTGGTCCTCAAAAAAGTTTCAAAACTATGTTTGAAACAATTTTATTGGATTGTGATACTGAAATTTTTGTTTATATAAATGGAGATATTGTTCTAGGGCCTGGGATATTGAAATGGATACAGACAAATATAGAAATGGCTACACTCTATAGCTTACCTAGACACAACTGGAATTTTAAAAAAAAATTGGAGAAAGTAGAGGATTTTTCTGTGGCTTTAAAAGAATCGAGACCTGAGGAATGGACAGCTATTGATCTATTTGCCTTTAGAGCAACAGAAGCTAGGCGAGATTTTATACCATTTCCCCCTTTTTTACTTACAGCGGGTTCTATGGATTCATATATTGTTGTTAAAGCAGGAGACTTAGGATGGGAAAGGGTACTTATCCCCCCAGAGGATTACCATATGTTGCATATTGAACATGAATATTCTCATCCTTTAAAGCCAGGGGCAAGGCCTGAGAAAGTGGCAAAATGGGCATTTAATTGTGGCGTGTACGCTATGGCTACCCAGAATATATCTGGAAATATTCTAAGTGATACATCTCTGGCATGTTTTGAAGGAGCTAAAAGGTATAAATTTAAATATGGTCTTCCTCAAAATGAATATCAGACATTTGAAGATTGTATAAATCAAGAAAAAGGGGATATGAATGCAGAAGTATAAGTTTACCCAAGAAATAGTAAAAAGAGGTTTTTTAAAAAAAAGTCCGTTTTTT
>JALWFY010000023.1 GCA_027013815.1 Desulfohalobiaceae bacterium
TGGTCTTGGAAAGATTAATCCCTTTAGAATCACAGTAGATACAAATGAATGCAAATCATGTAGTATCTGTGTTAAAAGATGTCCATATGAGGCAATAGATTTTAAGGAAAAAGCCAAGATTAATGGCTATTGTACACTTTGCGGTGATTGTATAGCACTTTGTCCCCACGATGCTATACATTTAACATTTTTTGGGAAAAAAAGTTACTTTGCATATCACACTTATCTATTTCTCCTAATAGTTATACACACCTTATTTTTGGGCCTTGCCAGGATATGAACAATAAACAGTAATCTATATAGGTCAAAGTTAATGAAATATTTTTATCTCCTTATATATCTCCTCAGGAGAAATTAAATTTATATTCTATAACTTTAACAACTAGTTACAGGTATAAACAAATGAGTTGCAATTCTCTCCAAAAAATTCTATCTTGCTTTGGTTTAAAAAACAGGGGGGAAAATAAGATGTATTATTTATATTATCTCACAGCACTGTCCATAGTAATCTCCTTTATTGCCAGTAGGGATAAGACCTTTAAGGCACTTAAAATAGCGTTTAAAAAACTTACAAATATACTACCTGCCTTTTTGACCATGCTTATCTTGGTTTCCATTGTACTTTATCTAGTCCCAGATAAAATGATACTACATTATCTTGGAAATAAAAATAAATATATTAGCGTGATCCTAGCCTCTTTGTTTGGTTCCATAACCTTGATGCCAGGATTTATAGCATTTCCCTTGTGTGGGATTTTACTTAAAAAAGGTGTAAGTTATATGGTATTATCAGCATTTACCACAACATTGATGATGGTGGGAATACTTACCTATCCTGTGGAAAAGGAATACTTTGGTGCCAAGGTTACAATTATTAGAAATCTAATCAGCTTTTTGATAAGTCTTATTGTAGCCATTGCAATTGGTTTTTTCTTTGGAGAGTTGATATGAAAAACAAAAAAGATCTAATAAAAATATTATTTGTCCTCCTTTATTTTGTATTTGTTATTGTATCTTTTATAATGGGTTTTAAGCCAGGAAAACAAATAGGATTAAATTTTATATCTTTTTCCATTGAAATGTTAAAGATATTACCCTGTGCCTTTGTCTTAATTGGTCTGTTCGAGGTCTGGGTGAAAAAAGAAAAGGTAGAAAAACACTTAGGTAAAGAGTCTGGTATGCTGAGCTATATATGGGTTATTCTCCTTGCAGGGACCACAGTTGGAGGACTATATGTAGCCTTTCCTATAGCTTATTCCTTGTTTAAAAAAGGGGCCAAACTCTCTGTTGTGTTCACATATATAAGTGCATCTGCAATCTGCAGGATCCCAATGACAATTTTTGAAGCCTCGTTTATGGGCATAAAATTCAGTTTAATAAGATTAGTAGTTTCTATACCTTTGGTTATCTTAAGTTCCATATGGCTTGGAAACTATTTGGAGAAGAGAAACTATAAAGTAATGGAAGGGAAATAAAAAATAGGGCATGGCCGGCTGTTCAACCAGCCATACCCTGTAAATTAGGCTACCTGGTCTGATGGGACATCAAAAATTGGCAAATATGTTACTATTAATTTATACAAAAACAGACCAATTGAGATCAATCCCAAGGTAATTGCTATTTCTTGCCAGGATGGAAAATAAAACCCCCTGCCCATATTTGACTCAGTCAAGAACACCACATCAAATCTATTTAGTATCACTCCAAAGATTACCAAGGAATGAAATACAAGTAAGGAAGGTACAGAGCGTTGAATAGTCCTACAGCTTAAAAATATCATTGAGACCAAAACACACAGTCCCATTTCAATTAAAAACAGGATACTGTACTTAGACCATTGAAATATAAAATGCAATTTACCATGTATCCCAATATCCAAAAACCTTATTACAAAATATACCAAAAGCGCTATTGCAGCACCCCTTGCCAATCCTTGTAATACTTCAAACTCATATTCTACCTTTCTTAAATTGGCGCTTATTATGGTTTCAATGGAGACCATAGAAATCCCAGCACATATTGCAGAAAGGAAAAACAAATGATGCATAATATGAGAATACCAAAGGGGATGGAGTTTGTCAGGGTCAATGAGAAACAATCCCCCTAGGGAAGATTGATGCCCATAGGATAACATAATTCCCAAGATTACCAAGAAAAACACTACTGTCTTTTGCTCTAAAAAATCCCGTATCCCTGTTAAAACATTTAGACGCTCCAAAAGCCAGGGCAAAAATTCAAGGGTCAATACCGTGGTATACAGGGTTACACATATTATTATCTCAAACATAACAGAGTGTGGATTCCAGAGAAAAAACGGATGCCAAAAGGCAAATGGCTTTCCAATATCCATAAATAGACCAATAACCACCAACAAATATCCCAAAAATGCGGTCAAGGTAGCGGCCCTAGCTATGGGTTTATATTTCTTCCAATTTGCAATGTATGCCGCAAAGGTCACTGTAAACCCACCTGCAGCAAGGGCAACCCCTGTCATTACATCAAAGGCAATCCACAGTCCCCAGGGATGGGTATCACTCAAATTTGTAGTTGGCCCAAGTCCCACTGCCAACCTATAGATCATTGTAAGGATCCCTATTATGCCCAGAATCAACAAAATATATGTCCTAGGTGTAAAAAACTTTTGTTTTATTACCATAGAATTATCCATTTTTCCCCTCCTTTGAACTTGTCCTATTCCTAAAATAGGCAATACCTGCAAGTATCGCTAGTAAACCTACCTCTTCCCAAAGCACTGTTGAGAGATCGTTTTTCCAGGTAAAGGATGGATATGGTTTTTTGATGACTTTTTCATTAAATCCCAATTTTTCAAAAGGTACATCTGATATATAGATCCAAGAAGTACCACCAGCTTCATCAAGCCCATATATATGATTCACATACTTCCCAGGCTCTTTATTAATACGTTTTTTGGCCTCTGCTACCACTTTTTCATAGTCATCAAAGTACATGACGTCTCTAGGACATGCAGTTACGCACATGGGCTTTAGCCCCATTTCAATCCTATCAGCACAAAAATCACATTTTTGTATCCATGGATTTGTGGTATCCCATTCATACTTTGGAATATGAAACGGACACGCAACCATACAATATCTACAGCCTATACACCGCCACTGATCATATACAACTGGCCCATCTTTCATCTTCTGAAGTGCTCCTACTGGACATGCTGAAACACAAGCCGGGTCCTTGCAATGCAAGCACTGATGTTTTACAAAGTACCATGCAGGCACATTCCCCTTTCCCTGGTCTAAAAAATCTATTAGAGTATAGCACTCAGCACTTAAATTTTGGGGATTTGTGTATTCTCCTGTCATAATTGTATGGGTTGCAGGTAGGTTATGCCATTCCTTGCACGCTACCTGACACGAGCGACACCCAATACACCTCGTTATATCTACTAACACCGCTTTGGCCATTATAATCCCTCCTAAAAATTATAACTATATTAAATCCTTTTAATATTTACCATAAAAGCCTTTGTCTCAGGTATTAGGGTATTTGGGTCCCCTGTTGTTGGGCTAAGTAAATTTGCGCTGTCTCCGCCAACTCCGCCTTTAGGGAATTCCCACCCAAAATGCCAGGTAGTCCCTACTTGATGCACCTTTTTTCCCATAATAACAAAGGGCCTTAACCGGTTTGTAACCACTGCCTTTGCAATAATTTTACCCCTTGCACTTTCAACAAGTATCCTATCACCATCTCTTATGCCCTTTTCCCTGGCAAGGTCTTCATTTATCTCAACAAAATTCTGTGGTATTAGTTCCAACAACCACGGTACATGTCTTGTCATACATCCAGTCTGCCAGTGTTCAGTTACCCTATAGGTAGTGCAGATATAAGGATATGTGTCACTTGCATCATACCATATATCAGGATCCTTGGGAGATAGATGCTCTTTTCTGCACAAAACAGGCAGGGCAGGATTTATCCTGTGTTTGTTTTTAGGAATTGGATTAAATTTTAAAGGACTCTCCAGTGGTTCATAGTGCTCAGGAAACGGCCCGTCTTTGCGCCCTGGCCCAAATATAGAGGCAACCCCTGCAGGCTTCATGATAAAGGCCTTTTTGGTATTCTTATTCCATGATCCATCTGGGTTTCTAAGTGGAGGCCATCCACCATCAGGCACATCACCTACCCACTTATGACCATTCCATTTTATTACTGGTAATTCAGGATTCCATGGACGTCCATACTCATCCACAGAGGCCCTATTATATAAAATCCTTCTATTTACTGGCCAACACCATGCCCATTTGGAATACAGACCAAGCCCAGTTGGGTCATCCTTTACACGCCTAGCCATCATATTTCCCTTTTCTGTATAAGAACCACAATACAGCCAATTCCCAGATGAAGTAGAGCCATCATCTTTGAGATAAGCAAAGCTAGGTACAAGGGTCCCTTTTTTAAACAACTTTCCTTTTATCTCCACGTCTTTCAAGAAATATCCATTTATCTCCTTTGCAATCAAATGGGGATCTATTTCTTTTATCTTACCGTCCTTATCCTTTTCACCATAGTTCCAACTTAGATTCAATATAGGGTCTGGATATGCACCCCCCTCTTTTTCATATAATTTTACCACCCTAAAATACAGTTCATTAATTATATCTGCATCGGGTTTTGTATCCCCAATGGGGTCTATGGCCTTATACCTCCACTGGGCCCATCTACCTGAATTAGTGATACTCCCTTCTTTTTCCACTGAAGATGCGCATGGCAGGAAAAAGACCTCTGTCTTTATTTTGGATGGATCCATATCCGGTCCCTTCCAAAAAGATGCAGTCTCATTGTCAAACAGATTTACAGTGACCATCCAATCTAAATTACACAAGGCCTTTCTCACCTTATTGGAATTTGCCCCAGAACATGCTGGATTTTGCCCCCAAGCAAAAAAACCCTTTATTTTCCCATGATACATCTTATCAAACATAACCAGCCAAGAGGCATTCTGCCCATCATCCAGCTTAGGTAACCAGTGATATCCAAAATCGTTCTCCTTTGTGGCCTTTTCTCCAAAATGGGCCATTAACAGGCTCACTGAATACTTGGGATAATTTTGCCACCAATTTGCACTATAATCTTCTTTTGTTTTAGGGGTATATTTGTCATTATATTCTTTTAAACTCTGTTGAGATGCCCTAGGTGTCTTTAGGTATCCAGGCAAGATATGGAACAACAGACAATGGTCAGTAGAGCCCTGTACATTGCTCTCTCCCCTTAATGCATTTACACCACCACCTGCCCTTCCAATATTTCCAAGTAAGAGTTGGATTATGGCCATTGCCCTTATATTTTGAGTCCCTACAGTGTGTTGAGTCCACCCCATGGCATACATAATTGTCCCAGCTTTCTTGGGATTTCCTGTTTTAGAAAATTCTTTATAAACCTTAAGCAGGTCCTCCTTAGATGTTCCTGTGATAGCAGAAACAGTATCTAGGTCATATCTAGAATAATGTTTTTTAAGGAGTTGAAGTACACACCTTGGATGTCTCATTGTTGGGTCTTTTTTTATCTTTCCCTGTGTATCTTTTTCAAAGGCCCAATAACTCTTATCATAGGAATGGGTATTTGGATTATATCCTGAAAAAACCCCACCTAATTCCCCAGGAAGTTTAAATTTTTCATTTAATATAAACGGCCCATTGGTATACAGTCTCACGTAGTCCCTGTGATATAGTTCATTGTCTAGAATATATTTTATCATGCCACCAAGAAAGGCAATATCTGACCCTGAGCGCAAGGGGACATATATATCTGCTTGAGAAGATGTCCTAGTATATCTAGGATCCACATGAATGACCTTGGCCTCTCTATTTTCCCTTGCTTTGCTAATCCAACGAAAGGAAATAGGATGATTTTCTGCTGCATTACTCCCCATAATAAGGATTACATCGGAATTTTTTAAATCTATCCAGTGATTTGTCATTGCCCCACGTCCGAACGACTCTGCCAGAGCCGCCACTGTAGCAGAGTGTCAGATACGGGCCTGGTGTTCAATATAAATTAATCCAAGAGACCTCCACCATTTTTGTAAAATAAAACATTCCTCATTGTCCAAGGCAGCGCTTCCCACTGCACCAATCCCCTGGGTCCTGTTCACCACCTCATTTTTTTTGTTTCTCTCTTCAAAGGTCTTGTCCCGGGTCTGCTTTATCCTTTTTGCTATCCTATCAAGGGCCCATTCCCATTCTACCTCTTTCCACTCAGAAGAAAACGGGGCCCTGTACTTGGGTTTTAGCTCCCTATAAGGGCTATTTACAAGTTGCATTAGGGCCGACCCTTTTGGGCAAGCACGTCCCTCATTTATTGGATGCTCTGGATCTCCTTCCACATGAATCACCTTTTCATCCTTGGAAAAGACCTTCAAACCACAACCCACTGCACAATACGGACAAATAGTAGTGGTTACCTTGCAGCCCTTGAGTTTATTTCTAAACTCCATTGCCTGTGCCTTAGTGGAAACAGAGACCGCTGCGCCACCTGCAGCTGCTAGACCAGAAAACTTTAAAAAATCTCTCCTGGAAATACCCATAGGCCCATCCTCCTGGTTTAATATGTTCAAGAAAAAACAAAAACTAGCTAACTCATAAGACTCTAAAAATAGAGTTATTGGCCCATGTTAAATAGATATTTCCCAAAAGACAGGAGAGGGAAGGTTGAAGGGAATTTAAGGGGAAGGGGAAATAATAGGTGATGTGTTAAATAGCCAACAATTTTTAAGTCCCCCTTCTATCTTAAGGGAGTCAACATATTAAAATTTATTTTGTCCAAAATTATTCCTATATTAACTATATGTCAAGGGGGTATTAGAAAATCTTACAAAAGATCACAGTATTAAATAGATTTTTATTACAATTTCTAAGGAACACCCACCAGGGGGAAATAATTTTACTAAAAAACTAATCAAGGTCTTCATCATACGTGTCTCTACCCCTATCTACAGGTATTAATACCTTTATGGGTTCTTCAATCCCAATACGTTCTGCAAACTCCTTTAATTTCAAAAGTACAGTCCAATTGGCCTCATGTCCTTTTGCCAAAAGGAGCAGACCAGTTTTTGTTCTAACCTCCTGCCCAAAGATCATACCAGGTAGTATTTGTTTTAAGGGGAGATCCTTGATTTCATATTTGGCTTCTTCTCCAAGAAACTCTTCTAATGCCTTTAATACATTGGGGTCATAGACTCCTTTTTGGGACACCATGGTCTTATAGACCTCAGCCTTACTCAGTCCACGATTTTGTAAGAGGTCAAAGTCTAGTGCAACCTTTAAAAATCTTCCTCCCAAGGGAATCTCCTCTCCCTTGAGCCCATCTTGGGGAATACCCCCTCCATCATAGTGTTTTTCCTGATATAATATCATCTGGGCAACTTCCCCAAGCCTAGGTATATTTTTCAAAAGACTCTGTCCCACCCCTGGATGCATTTCATATAATTGTCTCTCTTCATCTGTAAGTTTCTTCCCTTTATACACCTTTGTTAAGGTTTCAGACGACAAGATTATACATCCAATCTGGGATAACATGGCCGCTAGTTCATATTTCCATATGTCTTTGACTTTAAAAAAAATGGAAAACCACCTAACCATCCTTTTCACACGGGCACCTCTACCAAATGCCTCTGGATTTGTCAGAGACAATACATCTGATAAAAGATTAATACTTCCCTTTAGAGTACCATGCAGGAGTTCTCTTTCTGCTATAATAAGCTTATATTGTTTCACACATTGATCTAATACCTGTTCTAATAATGTGTCTTCACATGGTTTTGTGAGAAAACGAAATACATTGCCCTTGTTGACTGCCAAAATAGCGGTCTCTAAATCAGCATATCCAGTTAAAAGCACCCTCACTGTTTTTGGAGAGAACTTAGAAATTTCTTTTAAAAGATTAATGCCATCCATTTTTGGCATCTTCATATCAGATACAACTACAGCTATATCTTTATTCTTTCTAATAATATCTAAACTCCTAATGGGATCTTCACAAATTATGACCTTAAATTTTTTATGGAATCTCCTACGAAAATAAGATAAGATATTTTTTTCATCATCTACAAATAAAATCTTTTCCATAAAATTGTCTCCTTATTTAACATCTAAACTGTCCATATAATAATTTACTCTATTAGTTACATCTAAGTACCTTGTTACCTTTATATCTAAATCATTCAAACTTACACCTGCTACGATGTGAACATCAGGATGTTCTTTTAAATCAAACAATGCTGCTTCTTTTTTTGGAACGTCTGGGTCATATAGCATAACGCATGGCCTGAATAGATCATCTAGTCTTACAGTCAAGACCTTGGCTATCATGTCATTACTCAACCTCACTATGGTCCCTGGGGGATATAGACCTAGAACCTTAACCACTATATCAAATAATTTAAAGTCAATGACAAAATCATATCTTTTAAACATAAATTTTAATGCATCAAAAGGAGATAGACTCATTTGTATATCATAGGCATTGCACAATCTGTCATAAATATTGGAAATGGCAACGATCCTACTCAATTTATTTATATTCTCCCCTTTTAACCCTAGGGGAAATCCCCCTCCTAAAAATCTCTCATGGTGCTGATATATTATGTCGATTATATCCTTAGAAACAGATCTTATTGAGTTTAAGAGCTCTACTCCGTATTTTGGGTGGAGCCTTACCAATTCTCTTTCCGGTTTTGTCATTTTTCCAAGGGGCTTTCTCCAATATTTTTTCTCTATCTTTAATTTGCCAATATCATGACATAGGGCCCCAATCCCAAGACTCTTTAGTTTTTCCTCACTAAGCCCTAGCTCTTTACCAACTAGCAAAGACAATATCATCACATTCATCGCATGACTATAGTCTTCTAGGTCCATATTGGACTCTGCTACAAGATGTATAACCAGGTTTGACTTCGATAATATCAGATCCAGTCCATCTGCTACCACCTCTTGTATATTATCAAGAGACTTCTCATCCTTTGCCAATAATAACCTAAAGGAATTATTTAATTGCTTTAATTTTGAGGCATATCTCTTGTGTGTAACTAATAGAGATTCTTTAATATTTTTAAGTTCCTGAATCCTTTTCAATTTCTCCTTTATCTCTTTTTGTATCACCTTATCCCTTTTGTCTTGTCTCTTATTGGACCTAGCGGATATTTCAGGCTTTTTTTCTATTTTTGATAATGGTGAAGTAGCACTCTTTTCTGGTACATAGATTACCTTTTGTATTCCAAGTGATTTTATAGTATCAATTTGATCTTCACTTTTAATTTTAAAAGAATTGAACATAAATGGATGGGAAAACCAAGGAAGATTTAATTTTATAAATAACCCAACTTGGAGTTGATCTACAAATATTTCCTTCTCCTGCATAAAAAATCCCTTTTTATAATATTATACTATCAATATCATCATATATTTTTTTTAAAAAATTCTTACAGATATTATTCCATATCTTCAACTTATCATAGGATATAATTCCATTATAATGTTTAATATCTATATTAATATCAATATCTTTAGCTATGGGATTAAGATTTTTAACATCATAGATACTTGCAAAATGGACAACACTAATAGGAGATATGCTCTTCCTTTTTAATAAAGATGGACGAGCATGAAAGGCTATTGTGTCAACAATATTTATATTAGCTCCCCATATACCTACTAAATAAGCCCCTACTAGGGCGTGAGAACACTTAAATTCATCTAATTCTTTTTTTTCAAAATCTGAAGAATAAAAATTCTTTTTTAAAAATTCTAAATATCTTTCTTTAAATAACAATATCATAATAAAAATGCCCACATCATGTAACAACCCCGCTACAAAACAGTCCTCTATAAAATTATAATCCCTATATGTTATTTCAGCAATGGTCTTTGAAAGATATGCCACTATACGAGAATGTCTCCATATCTCGTTTATAGAAAAATCATTAAAAACAAAATCGCCATAATCTAGAAAAATATCCTGTGACAGGAAAATCTTTTCTAAGATAGAAAAATCAATATTATGCAGTAATTTAAAAAAACTAGATACCCCTTTGACCTCCATAAAAAATGAATTCATTATTATCTTAAATAAATTTAGAAACATACACACATCATGATATAGCGAATCCTTAAATTCCTTTAGGTCTGACCTTGAAAGGGCTTCCACAAGCATTGCATATATAAGGGGATGACAAGGAAGTACTCCCAATTGATTGATCTTATTCCTTATGGACTTCTCAGGTAATAATTTCCTTAGAAAAATCACCCTATTAATCATATTCTCTAATTTATCTTTAGGACAGGGCTTGTGAAAAAATTTATGTGCAGGTTTTAAGGTCTTTTTTACCAAGTCAATATCACTATATCCAGATAATATAAATCTCAAGGTATAAGGAGATATTATCTGGACCTTTTCCAGCAACATAGCCCCATCTATCTTGGGCATATGCATATCAGAGATTATTACATCATATTCAATATCATTTATCTTTTCTAGAGCCTCTTCTCCACTTGAGACAAAATCCATTTTCCATTCATTTTTTTTATAATAAAATAACCTTCTCAGTGAACTAAGGACTTTTTTATCGTCATCTACAAATAAAATTCTTAAACTCATATGAACTCCTCTTTGTCTATTTCCTCATGGGTATCATCCTTTGCTACTGGTAGCTGAATATAAAAAACTGTACCCTTACCCTCTTCTGACTCAAAATAGATCCTGCCATTGTGTTTTCTGATTATGTTATAGGAAAGGTATAATCCTTGCCCTGTTCCTTTACCTACTTCCTTGGTAGTAAAAAATGGATCAAATATCTTGTCTTTGATATTCTCAGGTATGCCAGACCCTGTATCTTGTATCTGTATCTCTACCATATCCCCTTTATTCAAAGTCCTTATGGTTATTAGACCCTTTTCTTCTATACCAAGAGAGACTATCTTTTCTGTTATTGCATGGGCAGCATTGACTATAATATTTAACAATACCTGATTTATCTCATCGCCAAATCCATATACTGGAGGCAGGCCATCTTCCAACTCTAGTTTTATATCTGAATGATATTTCCATACATTCCTGCTGATGGTCACTGTATCCTGAATGGCCTTGTTAATATCAAACAATTTTTTCTCTTGTTGTCCTGAATGAGAAAAATCCCTCATGGATTTTACTATCTGAATCACCTGTTCTAGGCCATGAATACTCTCATTTAAGGCATTTGGGATATCTTCCTTTAAAAATTCTATATCTATTCCCTGTTCTTTATCCTTGATCTCTTGTTTAAAATGATAGTCAATTATTTCTCCATTATCTGGAATTCTATCAATTCCTATCTTATATTTCTCCATTAAATCAAGAAGATCAAATAGTATATCCTTGATATAAGTTAAATTCCCATATACATATTGTACTGGTGTATTTATCTCATGGGCTATACCAGCTGCCAATTCCCCAATTGCCTCTAATTTTTGAGAATGTAATAATTGGGATTCAAGTATCTTCTTTTCTGTAACATCTTTACCTAACATCAAGTGCCCATGTAGGTGAGAATTTTTATAAATAGGATAAATGCTAATAGATAATATTCTAACATTTCCATTTTTATCAACAAAATTTATATCAGATATATGTGTTGATCCCTGCTTGCAATCATTAATTGTTTGTATAATCCTATCAATATTCCATTCAATGTCCAGATCTGTTAATTTTTGTCCTATAGCCCTACCTGTGCTAATACCAAATAAATCCTCTGCCTCTCTATTCCACCTAAATATATATTTATCATTATCAATATATATTAAAACTGAATTTATGGAATTTATTATTACCTCGTTTTCTGAATATGCCTTTTTTAGTTCTAATTCAATCTCCCTCAATTCTGTGATATCATTAATAGATGCATAAAAATAATCTTTACCTTGAATAACTATTTCACCAACCTTTATGTCTAGATATTTCTTTTTATTATTTACAAAACAATCCATAAAAAAACGTCTTCTATTGTGTTTTTTTAAATCATCCCAAAAAAGAATTCCCTGTTCTTCCTCTATTTGTAATAGATTCATTATATCTGTATCCCTTGCATCCTCACACTTTAGTCCTAACAAGGCACAGGCCGCAGAATTTATGTCCTTTATCAGTTTATTATGATCAAAAATCAACATAGGTTGGAGATTATTTTTAAATAAATGTAAATAAGGCGCCTCCTCTTCTTGCATACTGGTCTGCAATTTAATAATGTATTGTGCTCGCTTGATCTTTTCTAATACTTCCAGTTCTCTAAATGGATATAAAAGAAAATTATCTATCCCTAATCTTAACAACTTTATATAATTATCAAAAATAAATTTTACAAAAAACACAAATACATATTTATATATTTTTTGGGACTCTTGTTTTGACTTGATATTTTTTATAATCTCATTAATATCATTAAATTCATTATCAATTATAAATATCTCTGAACCATCATATGTCTGAAGATATGAAGTCACCTCACCTGGTCGTTTAAATATCTGGACCTCTAAACCCAATTTACTGAGCAAAGTACAAAGGGGCTCCTTGTCCTTTGTTTTAATGAGGATATTACATTTCATCTCTTACCCCCTAGTAATTAAATGGGAAAAATTTCTGAAACCAGTGATGGGAAGATAGTGTAGATAATCTTTATGATATCAATTTGGGGCTTAGATTAACTCAAATCTATTCCAAAAATCAATAAATTTTCATATAAAATAAATCTTTATAAATAATCTCCCTGATTAGGGGGGTAATACTATTTTTAAAGATGGGCAAACAGGAGAGGATATAAACAGGCCCCCATAAGGGGGCCTTACCTTTATTAGATTGAAGACCAAGATAAGAAATCTAATATCCTATCATCTCTACAAATGCCTCAACCCTGGTCTTTAATTGTCCTATATCTTCCATGCTATAGTCTGTTTCTATATTTAACACAGGGACCCCTTTTTTATTTAAAATTCTCTCTAATTTCATTGCCTCATGTAAATATGGTTGACAAAAAAGCAGGTTATACATTATTACGCCATCTACTTTATATTCTTCGATCAGATCCATTATATTGTGTATGCGTTCTTCATTTGGCGTAAAACATGCACAATCTATTTTTAAATATCTGTCCACCAATGCATCTATCATCTCATCCACTGTATCCCCATCTTCATCTACTAAATCCCTAATATTTCTTGTGCCAATACAAGATTCTTCACATACAA
This sequence comes from Desulfohalobiaceae bacterium, assembly GCA_027013815.1. Taxonomy (GTDB): domain Bacteria; phylum Desulfobacterota; class Desulfovibrionia; order Desulfovibrionales; family Desulfothermaceae; genus Desulfothermus. The sequence continues at coordinate 13,242 of JALWFY010000023.1, forward strand.
CAACACCACCTGAGCTCTCTATAATATACGGGATCTTCCAATTAGGTACTGCCATAGGACATCCACATACCAGGATGCGTGGAGTATCTTTATTTACTATACCTTCTCCTTGTCTTACTTTGTCTTGTATTTCATCACATAGACACTCTATTTTCTCTGTAAACCGTACTGGATCATCATAAAAACTGATCTGGTTTACTAAGAGTACGTCTCTTCCAGATATAGGAGTAGGTATATTTCCACGTAACTTATTTAGCCTTTGCAGCACTTTTCTCTTGTTATTTACTATTTTAATTGCATTTTTTAAGTCCTGTTTAGTTATTTCTCTACCTACCATTTCCTCTAGTTTGTATTTGTACTTTAATACCTCTGATTTCCATAGCTCTCTATCTCCAGGACCCTTTTTATTTGGAACCTCCATTACATACATATCCACATATTCTGAAAATATTTCATATGTCTTTTTCTTGCCATCACAAGTGGTTTCACCAACAATCAAGTCACATGATTCAAAAAAAGGACATAATCTAGCCAACTTAAATCCCACAAAGGACTTGATCAAGGCACATGTGTTTCTAGGTAATATTTTTTCAGCTTGTTCTTTGCCTGCATCGGCCCCAGCGCACAGTCCCACATGAATACCACCTGCAGCAATTGTGAGTTCTTCTGGAACAAAGATACAAAAAGTACCTATGACTTTTTGTCCTCTCTCCCTTGCCTGAAGTAGTTCTTTTATCCTAAGACCATGTATTTCTGAAACTACAAAATCCAAATATTCTGCACCCCTTAGCCTATTTTGTTGAGACAAATAAATATCCCCATAGAATTTTCCCAATACTTCTAAAAGAGCATCATGACCGCTTAAATCTAAATTCAACTTTTCCCACATCTTTGCATATCTATTATCCATAAAAATCCCTCCAAGAATTTTATATAAAGTCCCTATAGAGCTCCAAAATCTAATATAAAAACTAATGAAAATACAAATTAGATTATATAATCAAAGGAGGGAAATAGTATTGTAATTTTTAATCAAACGACTTTAAATAGCATCACAAGTTCCTACATAAGCTCCCACATGCTATCATTATAATAGTGCAATATCACAGGATTAATTAAAGTATTTGGTAAAATACCTTTGCAGGAAAAATTCTTACCCATATCAAAAACAGAAATTGCCTTTTCTCGGGTTAGATATCTAGTATATTGCTCATTAAAATTATAAAATATCCTGGCCTTGAGCTGGTTTTTATCTAGCCTTTGTTTCATTCCCAGTACAAAGCCCCATTCTCCAAAAGAAGGTACATTCATATCCATGGGATAAGAAAAAAAATGTGCTGAAGATACTGAATTTAAGATACAACAAAAGGCCTTTTTGGCAAAGAACGGACTACTTGCCTGTGTTATTATTGCCCCATGTGGATTTAATATATTATATAAAACCTCATAAAATTCCTTTGTATACAACCTAGAACTCTTTAAATTCCTTGGGTCTGTTAAATCTATAATAATCAAATCAAAACTTCTTTTACCCTTAGTTGAAATATCTTTGACAAATTTAAAGCCATCTTCAAAATAAATATTAACTCTTTTATCCCTAAAACTATCTTTATTAATCCTTCTCATTATGGGATTTTGCATGGCAAATTGAACAAATTCCTTGTCCATATCAACAAGTACAATATCTTCTACACCAGGATATTTTTCTAATTCCCTTAAAACACATCCATCCCCTCCTCCAATGACCAATATATGTCTGGCATTTGTGAGACTCATTGGTATATGGACTATTGTCTCATGATATCTATATTCATCAACAGTGCTTAACTGGAGGTGTCCATCAAGATATAATAGATAATCGTTTTTCCATCTTGTTAAGACTATTTTTTGATATTTTGTCTGTTTTATTGCAACAATGGGGTCCCTGTAAAATCTCTGTTCTGCGTATAGATACAGAGGTCTTGCAAAAATAGAAAAGCAGATAATAAGGGAAAATACCAATCCATACAAAAAATAGAACTTTTTTGAAATCCTTGTGGAAAACCCCAAGAACAAAAGGGCTGCTACTAATAGATTTAAGGTCCCAACAATTACTGGTGTATATAAAAGCCCTAATTTAGGTAGGAAAAAATATCCATATAATATTCCCCCAGGCAGTGCCCCTAAGTAGTCTTTTTCCAAGATACTGGAGATATTGTCTCTAAGCTCTTCAAAAGACTCGTTTATCCTAACTGCAAGGGGTATTTCCATTCCAATGAGTAATCCAATCAAAAAACACATGGAGTATATAAATACAGAAAGCCTATCTGAATCAGGTGCCTGGAGATAGGAAAGATATACAGAGAAAGACACCACTAAGCTCAGACACATCTCTGTTATGATTAAGGAAGTTAGTAAATATTTATCATTAATTTCCCTGCTTACCCTAGCACCTATGCCCATGGCCAAAAGCATTATAGAAATAGTCATTGTCCATTGAAATATACTATCACCAAGTAGGTAAGAGGCAAGGGTAGATAGGAGGTACTCTGCTACAATCCCTGCAAAACCAGTGAAAAAAATACTGGCCTTTAAACTGGTCCTTGGATGAATCACGGTCAACTTAAAATAATTGGACAATTAAGGTGGATAAAAAAGAAGACACTACAAATATCCCTCCAAGTATGATCCCAGCACCAAGGTTTGGCTCTTTTAGCTCTGTTTTAAAAGAAAATTTCCTAAACAATATTAAATCAAATACATAAAAAAATATGATCATAAATACCAAGGATATTATCCAATCTATAAGGGTAAGCCTTAGGTCATAGAGTAGAGATTTTTGCATTGGACCAGAGATTGCGTTATTTATGGCCAAGGAGACCCCAATAAAAATCCCTGCAAAGCTGGCCCCCACCGCCCTATTGTCTTGGTCTAGTTCCTCTTGTAGGTCTACCTTTAAGAGTTTTGACATAATTATAGAACTTATAAAAAGAAAAACCAATCCAACCACACAATATAATATTGATTCTAAAGACATAATTGTCCATGAACCTAAATCCTCGCCAGAAAATCCTCCAGCAACTATAATACCCATGGATAGAAAAAAACTCCCCTCTACTATTCCAGAGGCAATATTTTTTTTGTCTATTATCTCTGTTGGGAGGTCGATACGTCTTAAAAAGATCCAATCAAAGGTCCTAGTAAATAAGAGTACGAGTAGCATTACAAGGGTTCCTGTAATGGCATCTTGATAAATAAAATCAGTTGGTTCAATGGAATTTACAAGTGCAAATATAAATCCAAGTACAAATCCAGAAAAGGAAAATGCCAGAGCAGCATTGTTATTTGATAGGAGTTCCATTTCCAAGGAAATTTTTTTGTAATAGACCTTATCAAAAACAATCTTGCCTAAAAAAATCCATGTAAAGAACCATATAATCAATGAAATAAAATGTATTATTGCAAAAATTACCATATATAGCATATATCATTTACCTCCAAAAAAACCTGAAGATCTAAAACCAGAAACCCTGCTCCTTCCATATCTTGAACTAAATCTAGATGCAAAAGAAGAAGAGCCCTTTTTTGAAGCAAACCTCTCTCCAAAGCTAGACCCCTTGTTAGCAGGTCCTGGTGGATATCTATTAGAAGGATATCTGTGGCCATAGTATGTCCTTCCCCAATATCCCCTATGGTAATACCCATATCCAGGCCAGATAATAGGACGCATAGCAGAAAATATAGAGTACAATATATTCAATATAATAAACACCACTATAATCCCAATAATAAGACTTAAAAGAGAGAACCCATTCTTTTTTTTATGATAACACATCTTCAATTTCCCACTCTTGTAATCTTCTACCTAAAAATAATTCAAAGTCCTCGTCTGCCCACTGAAGTATTTCTAGGATATTCCCATTATCATCCTCAAAATCCCAGATAACAACCGGGGATCTATTCCCATCTTTTACATAATATGCTGCCCCTGAGTATTCAAGATCATATAATTTATTATCAAACTTTATCTCAGATGGCAAATCCTCATGTGTTTTTAAATACTCAATTGGATCTATAGAAAGTTTTTTTAGATCTTCTCTTTTAAAAAAATATATCCCATCCTCGTCTTTATTTAAAAATCCCTCTCTTGTGGGAGATACCAATTTCCAATCCCATTCCTTTTCATCCCCATAGTCATAATAGCCTATGTCCACTACTTCCCAGCTCTCTCCATCTAATTCAACAATCCCTCCTTTTTTTAGCCCATCTAATGAATGACCTATTAAATCCACTTGATCCTGGTTTTTCTTTTTCTTAAAAAAATCAAATAATCCCATATCCCTATCCTTATAGCCTTTAATATTTTTATAAATTTATTTAAGGTCCATGGTGCACTTTCCTCTATGGAACAAGGCTGAAGGCCGCAGCGGAATAGCGGAAAGTACAGCCTATTGTTCGCTTTTTCTTTTTGGTTTCAGGTAGTTATCTACAAATTTTCTCGGTGTTAAAATTTCAACTCCCTGATATGTCACTAACTTTAATAAATGTTTATCACCACTGACAATTATTTCACATCTGCCTGCAATGGCACATTCAATAAATTTATTATCATCAGGATCTTCACATGCTGTAATTCTTAAATCACCTGTATCTACAATCTCAGAATTCAGGATAAATAGTGCCACAATCTCGAAAATATCTATTTGAGGAAATTTTGCACTAATTTCTTCGGCAACCCTTGTATATTCAACGATTATAGGCTTGGAAATGACCGCAGTAAAATTTCCTTTTCTCCAATGCTTCAATAT
>JALWFY010000024.1 GCA_027013815.1 Desulfohalobiaceae bacterium
ATAATGAATGAAACCGAAGTGGATGCTAAAAGTATTTTAGATATATTAACACTTGCAGCCTCAAAAGGTAAGTCTTTGAAATTGGTAGCAAGGGGAGAGGATGCTAAAGAGGCAATTATTAACATACAAAAGATATTTGAACAAGGTTTTGGAGAAAAATAATATATGGCAAAAATAATATTACAAGGGATTCCAGTATCAGTAGGTATTGCTATTGGTAAAGCTTATCTTCTAAACAGGGATCATTTTTGTCTGGGACCTATACAAAATATATCTGAAGATCTAGTAGAAGAAGAGTTAAAGAGGTTAGATAGAGGGTTTAATATTACTATTTCACATCTTAAGGAATTGAAATCTCGAATTCCTTCTGAACAAACAGAGTATGCTTCTATAATAGATTCTCATATAATGATGTTAGAAGACCCTAAGTTAAAAAATGCTATTAATAAATATATAAAAGAGATGAAGTTAAATGCTGAATGGGCATTGGAAAAAGGGGTAAGAGATATAGAGAAGTCCTTTAAAGGAATAGAAGATGAATTTTTTAGGACAAGGATAAGTGAGATAAAGTTGCTTAGTAGGAAAATACTTGGAAATTTAATAGGTGCAGGTGATGAACTAAAACCAATTAGGTCCAGGGTAATTTTAGTGGCGCATGAGCTCACTCCAGCAGATACAGTGGAGATCGATGTAAGTAAGATCATGGCCTTTGTGACGGTTCTTGGTGGAAAGACGTCTCATGTGTCAATAGTTGCCAGGACTCTAGGTATTCCAGCAGTGGTTGGAGTAGAAGATGTTGAGAATTTTATAGTAGATGACCAACTGATCATAGTAGATGGGTTTACTGGTCGTATATTGATTGACCCTGATGATGAAGAGATAGCTCAATATATTGAAAAGGAAGCAAATTTTGATAAATATAAAAGGGAGTTGTTCCAGGAGCGGGCCATTCCTGGTAAGACCAAGGACAATTTTAGCGTAAAGGTTATGGCCAATATAGAGCTTTTTGAAGAGGTGAGTTCTGTAATAGATTATGCAGCAGAAGGAATAGGATTATATAGGACAGAATACAGTTATTTATACAGGTCTAAGTTGCCTTCAGAGGATGAATTATTTGAGGAATATAGAGACCTTATATCCTTTATGGATTCAAAGCCTGTAGTAATTAGGACCCTGGATGCTGGTGGTGATAAGATAGGCAAGGGATTTGAAAAATTGGAGGAATCTAATCCAGCTTTGGGCCTTCGAGCTATTAGATTTTGCCTTCAATTTAAATCCGTTTTTAAAACCCAACTCAAAGCCATTTTAAGGGCGTGTGTGGCAGGAAATGGGCTATTACTTTTGCCTATGATTTCTGGGTTAGAAGAGTTAAAAGAGGCCAAATTGGTTTTAAAAGAGGTCAAGGAGGAGCTTAGGCGGGAAGGTAAGGAATTTAGAGAAGATGTCCCTTTGGGGATTATGATAGAGATCCCCTCTGCTGTTTTAATGGCAGAAGCACTTGCCAAGGAAGTTGATTTTTTTAGTATTGGAAGCAATGATTTGATTCAATATTCCCTTGGAATCGATAGGACCAATAAATATGTATCCCATCTCTTTCAACCACTTCATCCAGCGATATTAAGGAGTATAAAATATACTGTAGATGTTGCTAGGAAGGCTGGAATTTCCGTAAGTATGTGTGGTGAGATGGCAGGAGATCCCTTTTGTATCCCCCTTTTGATTGGTATGGGAGTAGATACGCTAAGTACTAACCCCCATTCTGTCCCTGGGGTCAAGAGAGTAATCAGGATGCTGTCTAAAAAAGAGTGTGTTGAACTCCTTGAAAAAGTGTTGAAAAATAACTCTGTAAAGGAAAATAATAAGCTCGTAAAAGAGAAGATATTTGACAAGATTCCAGAAGAGCTAACCTTTTATACTTCTTTTTTTGCCAAGTAATTTAGATTAAAAAATATTAGATTTAATTTTTAAAAGGGTTATTTATGTCCATAAACAGGAATGGGATAAAGACAATTGCCACAAACAAAAAGGCATTTCATTTTTATGATATCTTGGAGAAAAAGGAGGCCGGCATAGTGCTTTCTGGTTCTGAGATAAAGTCTATACGAATGGGAAGGGTGAATTTTAAGGATTCTTATGTGAGGTTTTATAATGGAGAGGCATATCTAGTTGGACTCCATATTGCCCCATATGAACAGGCCTCTTATCTTGGACACGAAGTGGAGAGGGATAGAAAGCTCTTACTCCACAAGAGAGAGATTTTATCATGGCAGGGCAAGGTGCAACAAAAAGGATTAACAGTGATTCCTTTGAAGATATATTTAAAAGGTCCTTGGGCAAAGGTAGAGATCGCACTGTGTAAGGGTAGAAATGTGCGTGATAGGAGGGAAGAATTAAAACGAAAGGCAATCAAAATGGACATTGCCCGAGAGATGTCTAAGTATAAATAAACTTAATTGGTTAGCAAACTGAAGTTCCGAAAATTGCAGGTTAATGTGAAAGGCGACAAAAGGCACATGAGGTAAAAGGCGAAAGGTAAAAGGTATAGGCGGTAAAACGCGAATTTTTTCCCTTTAGCCTTTAGCCCTTAGCCATTAGCCTAATGTAAACAATGACTTAGGATTTAGAAAAAACGTAACTTTTTTCACGTTTTTGAAATAAAAATTTTATAGCTATTTATGCGCATAGGTTTAATAATAAATTAAATTGACATGAAAAAAAAACTTAATAAGGGTCAAGAGAAATTTTTGTTATCTCTTTTTGGTCCACAAGATGTCTTGTTTCAAAGGGAAGAACTCCTTATATATGGAACTGATGCAAGTAAAGAATTTGCCTGGCCTTATGCAGTGGTACGTCCCTCCAAGGTGGAGCAGATTGTGGAATTGCTAAAGTGGGCCGATAGAGAAGGGGTTCCTATTATCCCTAGGGCCAGGGCAACAAATGTAGTAGGTGCATGTGTCCCTGTGCATGGAGGTATAATAGTATCTACTCTAAAGTTAAACAGGATCTTGGACATAGATGAGGTGGATTTTGTAGCTGAAGTGGAACCAGGTGTTGTAACAGCCCATCTGCAACAAGAAGTAAGAAAAAAAGGGTTATTTTACCCTCCTGATCCAGCATCAGTAAATATTTCTACTATTGGTGGGAACATTTCTCAAAATGCTGGCGGTCTCAGTGCTGTGAAATACGGAGTAACCAAGGATTATGTCCTTGGTATGGATGTAGTTTTGGCTGGTGGAAGAATATTATCACTTGGGGGTAGGATACGAAAGGATGTGGTTGGACTTGATTTAAAATCCCTTATGGTGGGTTCTGAAGGAACTCTGGGTTTTTTTACTCATTTTACTCTAAAACTTTTACCTCTACCTGAAAGTTCTGTATCTATCCTAGTAGGATTTCCTTCATTAGATGAACTGGTATTTAATGCTATTGCTCTTTTAAAAAAAGGACTTATCCCAAGTGCAATGGAATTTATGGATAGTGGGGTGATTAAATGTATAAAGGAAATATATCCATTAGACGTTTCATCTAAGGTTGATTCCTTACTCCTTTTGAAATTTGATGGAAATAAAAGGGATATTAAATATTGTGTGAATGAGCTAGATAAGATTTTTAATGATTCTAGTGCTATTTTTTGGGAAAAGGGTGTGGACCCGGAAAAAGAAAATGAATTATGGGAAGTGAGGAGGATGATAAACCCTGCATCTCATAGGTTGGGAGATAACAAGATTGCCCTTGACATATGTGTTCCCAGGTCAAAGATCCCTTATATAGTCAGGGTATCAAAACAGATTGGGGAAAAATACTCTGTAATCGTCTTGTGTTTTGGACACCTGGGGGATGGAAATATCCATGTGAATATAATGTATTCTGGAGGGGAAAATCAAATAGGGGCAATAGAGGTAAAAAAAGAGATACTAAGACATACAATCCAAGTTGGTGGTACTATCTCAGGGGAACATGGAGTAGGGATTTTAAAAATGGATTTCATGGAAACCCAGGTTGGTGTGCATGCGAAGAAGATAATGAAAAAAATAAAAAAGATATTCGATCCAAATAATATTATGAATCCAGGCAAGGCATATTGATTAATATGATTTTGGATGTTGAATTTTGGATTTTTGGATTATAAAGTGAAGCAGAGTTTTACTTTAAGAGCTTACAGCTATTATAAGGAATTTATCCCTTATTAAATTTGGCCTGAAAGGCCAAGATAAAGTGGAACTTTGTTCCACTTTAGATTCAGAATTTTTAAAATTAAAAAAAATGTCTCATGCATAGATTTGACTTTTCTATAACTACGTGTCTTTTATGTGGAAAATGTCTAGACGTATGTCCAGTCTTTAATGGGACCTATATAGAGGAATTTTCTCCAAGGGCAAAGGCATTTCTCTTAAATAAACTAAATGAAATCCCTTTAGATCTGGTAAAAGTAAAGGACATATTGGGCAAATGTGTTGGTTGTGGTAGGTGTGGATCTGTATGCCCTCAGAACATTGATCTAGTATCTATGCTTTCGCAAATAAGGGCAAGCAATCCTACATTAAAAAAATGGGCATATTCAAAGGCGGTTGAACATTTGCCAGGAATTTCCAGGCTATTATTGCACTCATTGGACACACTCGATATTATACCTTTTTTTAAAAAGTATGAGGGAGTATGGAGGATATTTTCTGATCAAAAACAACTTAATATTTTAAAGGTTCAGATAAGAAAACCCATAGAAAAAAGAGAAAAGGCTGTAATTTTTAGTGGTTGTATTGGTAGATATTTAAAGGACTCATGGTCAATAAAGGCCCATAAGATAGCAAGGCTTTATTTTGAAGTTTGTGAAGATATGGATTGGGCATGTTGTGGGTATCCATTTTTTTTTGCAGGCCAATTAGATAAGGCAAAAGGGAATTTTGAAAAAAACTATAATTTATGGAAAAAATTACATATGCCAAAGATCATTGTATTCTGTGCGACCTGCTATTTTGCTCTAAAGAAACAATCCAGATTAATACCAGATGAATCCAAGAGAAAGAGATGGCTTGATTCTATAATATTATTAAGTGACTTGTTTGTGGGATTAAAAGAATATATACATATAGATTTACATATAAAGGAGTTTGTTTTACACAAACCTTGTCATATGAGTGATCTATCTTTTGATAGATTGAGATCATTTTTCAATACATTGAATATAAAATTCTCATTAAATACAAATTGTTGTGGTTTTGGGGGATGTACTAGGGTTGAAAACCCTGAACTTTGTGATATGTTGGGGAAAAGTATATGGGATAAGGTAGGGAGAGATAGTGTCATTGTTTCTGGATGTTCAGGATGTGTATTGCAATTTGCATTGACTAATCCCATGTCAAGGTCCTACCATTGGCTGGATTTAATAGATTTTATTTAAAGAATAAAAATACGTAGGAGACATATATGTTTTTTTTAGATATCTTGGCCAGAAAGATTTTTGGGACAAAAAATGAGAGATATTTAAAGTCCATACGCCCATTGGTAGATAGGGTAAATAGTTATGAAAATAATATGAAAAAATTAAGAGATGAGGACTTTCCAAGGAAGATAAATGAGTGGAAAGAAGAGGTGAAAAACGGGAGGGATTTAGATGAGCTCTTACC
>JALWFY010000025.1 GCA_027013815.1 Desulfohalobiaceae bacterium
ATCCTATAAAGCCCCAGCTTGATGGCAAGGACCTGTCTAATTTTAAAGACATAAAAGGGAATTATCTCTTTGATGACATGGTCAAGGTGTGTAAGGAAAAGGGACAGGGCATGGTTTCATATTATTGGCCAAAACCAGGGGAAAAAGTTGCTAAGTTAAAGGTCTCATATGTAATACTCATCCCTGAATTAAACTGGATCATTGGTACTGGAGAGTGGGTTGAAGACATTACACATGAGATGCAACAACAGGCCCTTAAACAGATAAGCTCTATGAGGCTGGCCAATGGCAATTATTTTTGGATAAATGATTTGAAGGGATATATGTTGGCACATCCTAATGAAAAACTAATTGGAAAATATGTAGGGGACCTAAAGGACAAAAGGGGAAAAGAACTCATAAAAGACATGATAGAGATATGTAAACAAAAGGGTGACGGGTTTATTGATTATTATTGGTCAAAAAAAGGAGAGCCAGGTGATGTATTAAAGACCTCATATGTAAAATTATTCAAACCATGGGGTTGGGTAATTGGAATGGGGGTTTATATGGATGACATACAAAAAATCAGCCACTCCCAGACAAGGAAGGTTGACTCTATCATGAAAAAAATGACCTTCACGGCCAGCGTTGTAGGAACAATATTCATCATACTCGCTATAATAGCCTTGGTGTTCCTGTTTAAAAACCTACTCAAGAGACCTGTTCTCTCTCTACTGGAATTTGCAGAAAATATCTCTATGGGCAACCTAGACTTTAAATTACAAGATAAATTTAAAGGTGAATTTTTAACATTACAACAATCCCTTGAAATAATGGTTGAAAATCTAAAAAACAAGATCCAGGAAACAGAAGATGGTAAACAACAAGCAGAGCAGGCAACCAAAGAGGCAAGGGATGCCTTAGAGGCTGCTGAACAAGCAAAAAAACAAGCAGAAAAAGCACAAAAACAGGGGATGTTACAAGCAGCACAGGTTATGGAAGGGATTGTAGAGCACATAACCACTGCTTCAGAGGAATTATCGGCCCAGGTACAGGAAGTAACCCAGAACATGCAAGAACAAAAACAGAGGATAACCGAGGCAGCTACTGCAATGGAACAGATGAATGCCACAGTACTAGAGGTTGCAAAAAATGCCTCCCAGGCATCTGAAAACAGTGATGGCACAAGACAAAAGGCAGAAGAAGGGTTTGAGGTAGTCAAAGAAAGTATAGAGGAGATAAAAAAGGTACAAGATATATCTCTAGAGCTTAACAAAAACATGGAAGAATTATTAAACCAGGCACAGGCGATTGGCAGGATAATAAATGTGATCAATGACATTGCTGACCAGACAAACCTACTAGCATTAAATGCTGCCATTGAAGCAGCTAGGGCAGGGGATGCTGGAAGGGGATTTGCCGTGGTGGCTGACGAGGTGAGAAAACTGGCTGAAAACACCATGGCCGCCACAAAGGAAGTCGAAGAAAACATCAACCATATCAGGATCTCCACAGAAAAGAGCAATCAAAAATTCCAAGAGGCTTTAGAAGCGGTTAAAATGGCCACTGAAAAGGTAGATGAGTCAGGTAAGGTCCTTACTGAAATAGTGGAACTTGCAAAAAATAGTGCAGATCAGGTAAGAAACATAGCCACAGCAGCAGAAGAACAGTCCTCTGCTAGCGAAGAAATAACAAAGAACATAGAGGTTATATCGTCTCTAGCTGAGTCCACTGCAGAAGGGATGGAACAATCTGCCTTGGCAATAAATGAAATGGCCGAGCAATCCAATGAACTACAACAACTTATCGCTAAATTAAAAAGCGAAGACGAATAACCTCTAAAATAAAAATAGACTAGCAGGTATCCCTGCTAGTCTATATCATAAAACTATTTGCTATCTTAAACATGTCTTCATAACTTACTCGATTTCTTACTGCAAGGGCCATCTCTATTGACATCTTCATCTTTTGTTCTGTGTCATATAGGATCTCACGTTGTTGCAAATTTAAACGATATTTTATGAATTCAGTCTCAAATCCATCAGCTATTAGACTTAGACCATCCCTAAATATATGCGAGCGTACCCCCTTACTCTTTTCTAGACAAAAACCCACGCCCTTTCGTCTGCTAAGCATTGAATAAAACAATAGGTTGGTGATCAGGATTTCAGGATGATGCCTATGATAGATATCCACAAAGGTATTCTCACCTTGTTCTAAGGATTTGAGTAAGAGTTGGGCATTTTTATATATCTTGTTATCAGTGGTTGGAGGTAAGGGGAATTTTGACATAATCCTGATTAACACTTGCCTGGGATTCTCCTTAGAGGAAATCCCAAGTAGCCCAATGCTTATAATAATAAACCTCCGTTGAAATTCTTTTAACAAGGTCTTCATCTTGTATTCTGCAAGCCTATATACCTTATTGTCATCAAACCCTGAAAGGATAAGGCCTAATATGTGTTTTATAAAGGGCTCAGATGTGTATTTTTCTTCCTCCTGTGCTATCTTTTCCCATTTTTTTCTTGCTATTTTTTTTATTGATAACCAAAACGCAGCAACTGCCTCAATTGGGATCTCAACTATATCCAACTCGTTTCCTTGAAAAGAATCATCCTTTTCCTTTATATCCCCTTTAATTTGTTTTTTAGTAAAGACCATAAAATCCTCCACAGTTCAAAAACTCCACTCCACTATAACAGTACCAAATCTCTCATTATCCGCTCCCCTGTAATTATTTGAAATATCGACATCATCAGTGGTAACTGTCAGCCAAAAATGGAAACCAAGCCGCCCCCAGATAAAATTAATACCCCCAAAGAGCTGGAGAACAAAATCTTTTTTATCGATCCTATGACTTTTTCTAAAGGTATTCCCATCAAACAAGAGATTCCTCAAGAAACCAGAACCCCTGGCCCCTATTGAAAAAAATATGCTGGGTTTATTTGGTTCCTTTGGAGACAGATTTGCATCATAATTTACCCCAAAGCCAATTGGGTCAGGGTTATATGAAAAGCCTTGTGGCATATTAAAACCAAAACGCATCACAGATAAAATACTGGCCTGGGTGAATAGATTGCCCAAACCAGTCTCTCCACCTACAGACAAATCCAAGGCAAGATCTCTAGCTCCTTGAACTTGGAACACCTTTTTTTTTATCATATAATTGAGATTTAATATTGGTTCTGTGTGTAATTGATGGGTCCATCCTCTAGGATTCTTTCTATGAACTGTCTTTTGTGTTTGTTCAGCCAAAGAAAGTGGGCCTACTACCCCCAAGACCACCTGCAGTCCCCTAAAGTCCACATTGTCATATGTATACCAACTTCCAAGTAGTCCAATAATGCCTGCATATGGGACATCGTTTTTAATGAGGTCTTTTCTAGAAAGGTCATTAGGGGTCTGGATGAGCTGTCCTATGCCAAGACTCACCCTATGGTATAGAGTGGGGGAATTTAGTGTTGGGAGGTCTCTGCCCAATTTTTTGACAAATCCTGGAACCTCTTTTAAGTCATTCCAGTTCCTACTAGTCATTGAATGCCATTGTATAGACCAGCTACTTGAAATCTTATTGTCTTTATTAAAAAATGCATCATTTAAAAATTCAATCCTAATCATTGAACTGTCTAGATATTGATTATTTTGTATCCCCATACTATAGCATGTAAAATCAAGGCTCAAAAAAATCATAAACCATATCCCTATTACCTTTTTATACATGTTCTTGCTCCATCAATGTGTTTTACATATTGAATTTAGCTTACAAACTAGCCTATCCCATGTAAATGGCTTACTTATTATATCTGTAACCAATCCCTGTTCTTTAAACTCTTTTATATCCTGATCTATATACCCTGAAACAATAAATATAGGAACTCTTATCCCAATATCTCTTATTTTCTCTATAGTATCTTTTCCTCCCAAAACAGGCATTTTCCAGTCAACAAAGATTATATGTATATTATCCTTATTTTTATCTAGAATTTTTATACCTTCATATCCATTTTTTGCACGGATTACATTCATCCCAGTGACTTTTAACATCTCTTCTAAGGCCGCTAAAATCTCTTCTTCATCATCAATAACTAGTATGGTCTTTCCCATTAGATCATCACTTAACTTAATAATCTTATCTTTATTATTTATCTCTATATCCCCTTTAAATAAAGGAAGAGTAATTATAAATGTTGTACCCTGTCCCACTTCTGTTTCAAAGCGTATTTCTCCTTTGTGTTCCTTTATTATATTCTTAGTAATAGAAAGTCCAAGTCCTGTACCCTTTTGTGATAAATCCTTTTTTGTTGTATAAAAAGGGTCAAAAATCCTATGCCTATCCTCTTTCTTTATACCGCATCCATTGTCCTTTACATAGATAAACAAGTTATTTTCTCTTTCTTTAACAACTACTAATATTTCTCCCTTTTCCTTATTAGATTCAACTATGGCATCCCTTGCATTTAATATCAAATTCATCATAACCTGACTTAGCTGACCTATATGTCCCAGGATTATATATTGTTTTTCTGAATCAAAATCAATATTAAGGGATATATTGGATGGCATAACTGGTTGGGTAAGGGTTAGAGTCCTCTCAAGTACCTCTTTAAATGATATAGGTTCAAATTTCACCTCCTCTTTTATGGACATAAGTTTTATCTTTTTAACTAGATCAGATGCAGCATTTAATCCTTTGATTATGTTATCTAAATACTTTTTTAACTTATTATCCCCTATCTTTAAGCTTAACAATTCAGCATTCATCATTAGGGCAGATATGATATTATTAAAGTCATGGGCAATACCACCAGCAATTAAACCTAATAGTTCCATTTTTTGAGAATGAATGAGTTGGTTCTCCAATTCTTTGTACTCTGTAACGTCCCTTGCAATAACTATTAAGTATTTTTTCTTACCTCTTGAATCAAATATAGGGGTCTTTATAATATCAAGGACCTTATTTTCTGCTCCAGGAGAATCCAGGGTAACAAAATATCTTAGAGACCTTTTTTCTTCCCACGCCTTTTTATCAAATTCTATATCTCTAAAAAAAACATCCTTGCACAAAGGTCTCTGTTTAGAGATATCTGAACAGGGATGTCCTATATAGTCATAGTCATGCAAGTCAAAGAGATCTACAAATGCATTATTTGCTAATATAATGCGACTATTTCCGTCCTTTAAACAAATAATGTCATCTGATCCATTTATTAATGTATTAAATTGTAAATTTTTTTCTAAAAGCTCTTTTTGAAGACGCCTTTTTGCCAGATAATTTAAGATAAATAAGAGAAAGAAAATAACCAAAGAGAAAGTCAGGATTTCTAAAAAAATTATCCTTTTTTCCTGCTGCTTAACCAATCTAACTAGAGAAGGGGGACGATTTATTATCTCTGCATCTAAAGGGATATTCCTCTGGTCAATATGAAACCTCAGAAGCTCCCTATAATCTAATATCACCTTGTTAGGAGACCGCCTAAGTATAGGCATGACTTGTGCTGGTATCCCTATATCTAAAATTTGTCTTGCAAAATGTCCTGCATATTCCCCCTGAAGTACACTTGATGTGACCACCCCCCCAACCACCCCTGGCATATTCAGACCTATATCTACCAACCCATACATTGGGACATTTGTATGTGTGTAAATATAATTCACACCTGATTTGAAATCAAATAAAGTACCATCTCCTAACCTTAATAAGGTCAAAAAAATAATCGCACTATTTTTTGGTATATTCTGAAGTTTCTCTGTAAATTTTTCTATACCTAAAAATTTTCCATTTATAATTTCTATATCTATTTTATTTTTATACTCCTTTTTTATATTTTCTATATCATTGAGATAAACCTGATTACTTAACGTAGCATCCACAATTATAAATATCTTTTTAATTTCAGGCTGCAGTTTTAATATAAGGTTCACAACTTGATTATAATAAATCTCTTCCACTACACCTGTAATGTCCTTATATCCACCTAGCATGGATTCTTTAAACCCATTTATACCACAAAACACAATAGGGGTATTTTTAAAAACAAGTCTTTTTCTATAGTTAACTACAAAATTAAGGGCATTATTATCAGAGACTATAATCAGATCCATCTTTATATGCTTGTACTTTTCATTTAAATAAGACAAAAATATATCTGACATCTTGTTTGGAGAAAACCTTTTAGTATCCATAAATTCAATATAAAGTGTATATCCAGATAACATTTTGGTCAGAGAATTTACTACATTTCTAGCCCATATGTAAGTTGGATCATAAGAGTTAATAATTAACACATTCTTTTTTTGTAAACAAAAGCCTCGGGAGACAAACAACAAATAAATAAGAAAAAACAAAAAAATAGTTTTTTTCATACAATCATCCTCATAAAAAATCACACTTGATAAGTAAGATCACAAAATCTATACAATTTAAAAAACATCCCTTATACTAAACCATAGGTTAAAAGATATTTTATATAACTATAAATGTCCATTACATTTTTTGCAACCCACTTATTATTTAGAATTTAATTACCTTTTATGCTTCATAAAAATTTTCTTGACAACTAGTTAAAAGACTATTAGATATTGTCGACATTCGACATTTAGACAAAAAGTCTTCTCTAAACAAGACATGTTAGAGCGTGACACCTATAAAGACAAAGTAAAAAAATATATTATAGACCTGATCCTCAACCAGAAATTACTCCCTGGTGATCAGATCAAGGAAAAAGACCTTTCTCAAACCCTTGGGATAAGCAGGGCACCTATTAGAGAAGCATTTAAAGAATTAATTGCAGAACAAATCCTTGAATATATCCCTTTTAAGGGTACTTATTTAAAAAAAATCTCTTCTAAAAAAGCACTCAATATCTATATCACCAGAGGGCTTTTGGAAGGATATGCAGTAGCAGAATCCATAACCTACAATTTGAAAAATCAAGACAAACTTAAGTATTTAGTAGACGAAATGTATGCTTCAGCAAAAAGACAGGATAATATACAATTAATTGAACTTGGAGATCAATTTCATAATCTTTTGTTCAAGGGATGTAGTAATAATATCATACTTAGTGAGACAAAGCGTTTTGGACTTTTGTGCCATTTACTCTTTTTCAGCTTTTGGCCAAAGATCTATACCCCTTCACAAATAAGAGATAGGCACAGGAAAATAATTGAGGTGCTAAAGTCAAAGGACAGGGCCAATATAGAATCTGTGATTAGAGACCATTATTTTGAAACTGGGAAAAGGATAGCCATAATCATAGAACGAGGAGATTATGAATAGCATAATATTTTCTAATTTTGAATATTGTCCTGACAAGTATTACTTCATATATGTTGGAGAGTTAAAAACATATGGAATAAATCTATTCCTTATAGATGCATTAAAAAAAATATATCCTGAGAAAGATATTGATTTTATAGCAATTGTTCCAGATGTATTTGAACAATATGATTATGATAATGTCATTGTAATAAATCCAGTTATAGAAAAATATAAAAACAAAACAAGTAAAAGAAGGGTAAGTTGTAGGATTACAGCCTTAGAGTTTTACACTGCTGTGTCATATAATAAATACGTAAATCATATCTTGGATATGATTTTAAAAAATCAAAAAGAATTATATGTTTATATGTATGAAAGCTCTCCATATTTAAAATTATTAGAACACGAAAAAATAAATTTAATCGGTCCTGACCCATTCCTTGTCACTAAATTTAACAATAAAATTTTTCAATATGAAAATTTAAATAAAATAGTTCCCATAGCAGAGCATGAAATATGTAAAAATTTTAATGAATTGATTGATAAAGTAAAAGAATATAGAAAAATATGGGATGATGGAATTTTTGTATCTAGTGAATATAGTGCTGGTGGTTCTAATAGTTTGATTGCATACAATCACAGGGAAGTGGAAAAATATTTTAAGGGCATAGAAGGAAATTATCTGATAGCTAAATATATTCCACATAAATACGACCCAACGGTACTTGGAGTAGTTGGAAATCAGGAGGATATCTATATAGCTGGAGTGGCAGATCAAAGAATTGTTGATGGGAACAAATTTACTGGCTCCACTTATCCATCCATATTGCCCAAAGAAACAATTGACCTTTTAAAAGAATATACCAGGGTTGTAGGCAGGTTTATGGGGCAAATGGGATATAGGGGCATCTTTGGATGTGATTATATTGTAGATGAGGATCTTAATATATATTTTGTAGAAATAAATGCTAGAAAACAGGGAACTACCATTGAATTTTGCTGCACCTTGGAAAATTGTCTGCCTCAAGGTGCTGCAAACCTTCCAGAATTAGAGCTATACAGTGTACTTTACAATAAATTTCCTGACCATACCATTGAGCCTGAAAACTGTGATAATATCCACTGGGGGACTTATAATTTCAAAGTGACAACAAACACAATTACTGAAGGTTATATACCCCAATTCAGGAGTGAAAGGGAATTATTTAAAAAGATCGCCAAGAGAAAACTCACAAAGGACTTTATGGTATTAGAGCATATAGGAAATGATTTTATTATCACAACTGGGACATTTCTGGCCAGGGTTGTCTCTGTTGCATTGAGCAGACAGGACATGATTGATGGAATAAGGTTTGGCAAGAGACTAATTGAAAACACAATTTTTTTAGGTTAGGAGGCCAAGATGGACTTTTTAGACAACTATACAAGAGAACTATTTGAGATTCTATTTAAAGGAGAAAAAAGAGAAGTTCCAAGGACAGTCAGAGAAGAAATCGTAGAACAATACACAATAGCCTCATCAAAGGAACTCACCGCCCCAATAGTCTGTTTATTTAAACGGTTACTAGATTTTGCTAAAAAAGACAATATCTCTCCTATTTCCTTTGGATTAGACAAAGAAAAATTAATAGACTTAGCCAATAAACATGCGCAAATAGACGAGCACCATGTAACAGTGGGAGGAAGGGTGCTAAGGGCCCTTGACATAGTAAACAAAGCCAATTCAAGGATAAACCCTTACATGGAAAAAAAAGACTTAGTTGCGCCTAGTGGTATTGAATTATGGGAAAGGATCCTAGAAAACAAGGAAAGGATAAAAAGAGCATTAAATATTACAGAAGATGAGTACAACACATATAGGGGTCAGATAAAAAATGTTATTCAAGACGTAGATACCTTGGCAAGGACCTTGAAACTACCCCAAAAGGCATTTGAAGACATCAAAAGGGTCACTAAAAAATACAGGATGAGGCTCACTCCTTACTATGCTTCTCTAATTATGCCAGACAGGTTAGATGACCCAGTGCTTATCCAATGTGTGCCAACAGGGGAAATGGTGGACAATGTGGGTATTGAGATACCTCCAGTTGCAGCAGACCATTCGCCAGCCAGATTAATAGATCAATTTTACCCTAGGGTCTTAACTATAAAATCAACTAATATGTGTGCCATGTACTGTACACATTGCCTTAGGATAGCACACATTGGAAAAAAAGACAGGATTTATAAAAAAGAGGCATATGAGGAAGCCATAGATTATATCAGAAAAAATGAATATATTAGGGACGTCCTCATTACAGGAGGAGACGCATTTATCCTTCCAAACAAACTCATAAAATGGATATTAGAAGAATTAGACAAAATAGACCATGTCACCATGAAACGGCTTGGTACTAGGATTCCCGTAACTACACCACAGAGGATCGACAATGAACTCCTAGATATCTTAGATGAAAGCAACGACAAAAAACCAGTTAGGGTTGTGACACAAATAAATACCCCACAGGAAATTACTCCTGTATCCAAAAAGGCATTTAAAAATATCTCAAAACGTGTTATGGCGGTATTAAATCAGGCAGTATTGCTTAAGGGGGTAAACGACTCAAAGGAAAAGATGTGGAAGCTCTGTGAAGTTATTCAAGAGGCATATGTAAGGCCATATTATATATTTAACTGTAGTTATAGGAACCCACAATTTGCGCATTTAAGGGTACCCATTGAGGTAGGACAAGAGATAGTTGAATCCATGTATGGGAATATTTCTGGGGATGCCATCCCTAGATATATAGCTACTGCAGGAGGTAAGATCCCCCTACACAGGACCAATGTAGTTGGGAAACAGGACAACAATATAATACTTAAAAAACCATGGAGCAATGAAGAGGTCAAATATCCAGATGCAGATCCAGAACAATATAACAATGCAAGATTCTCTTTTTTCAAATATAAGGAATAATTTTCCAGCTTTTTTTGAGAAACAAAAATCAAGACTGTATTCATTTTTCAAGGAACTGGTGGAGATAAACACATATTCATACAATGAAGGTGGTATATCTAGGTGTCTTGATATATTTTCAAAAGAAGTGCCCAACTCTTTATACACAAAGACTGTTGGACAAAACTTAATTTTATCTAATTCTAGTTCCAACTATATCCTTTTAATGGGACATATAGATACTGTATTTCCACAAGAGCTGGGATTTAACCATTTTTTGGAAAATAAAGATAAAATTTACGGCCCAGGGGTCTTTGACATGAAGGGGGGGCTCATTGTGGCCCTCTTTTCATTGATCTATCTGGAACACCTAGGAATTTTAAAAGATATTCCTATTGTATTTATTATAAATTCTGATGAAGAAATAGGTTCTATTAATTCTAAGGATATTATTATTGAGTATGCAAAACAAGCTGCTTTTGCCCTTGTATTCGAAGGGGCAGGACCAAATGGAGAAGTAGTAGGGGGAAGAAAGGGTAAAATTGGAGTAAGGTTGGAGGCCAAGGGAGAGGCAGGTCATGCAGCATTTGTCTCTAAAAATAAACCATCTGCCATACTTGAAATGGCCCACAAGGTGATCCATATAGAAAATTTAAACAATTCTATACCTGGGCTTTCTGCTAATGCAGGGAAAATAAATGGAGGGATAGGTCCTAATACAATTCCTGATTATTGTGAGCTAATGGCTGATTTTAGGTATTCAAAACAATCTCATGAGAGATTAATTGTGGATAAACTAAAAAAAATATGTGAAAAAAACATTACAGGAACCAATACTAAATTTAAAATTACATCCTCCAGGCCATGTATGGAAATAGAGAAAAATCTCTCTTTATATAAAGTGATTCAAGAATCAGCAAACTATATTGGGTATGATTTAGGATGCGATATTCGACCAGGTGTATCAGATGCCAACTTCATTTCAATGACTAACACCCCTGTGATTGATGGTATGGGACCAATTGGTGGGAGGGACCACAGTAAGGATGAATATATAGTAAGATCTTCTATCAAGGACAGAATTTTACTTACCTCTATTTCTATTATCAATGGATTCAAAAAATATATTGAAAAAGATGTATCCAATAATTGATGAGAAGATAATTTTTTTTTTTAGGCTGTCTAGTATCAATATTTTTGTTCTATCTGCTTATTATCCAAAACAATTATCTGTCTTTTTAAGAGATTAAACAAAAAAGACATTATATCCAATGAAATTGCAAGATAAACATATAGGAATCCTACTTTGTCTAGGATGTGTTATTCTTTGGTCATTGATTCCTGTTGTGGCAAAAACAGGACAAAACAACTTAGATCATCACTCTTTTTTATTCTATTCCAGCCTAGTTTCTTTTATAACCCTTTACTTTTTAACACAATTTACAAAAGATCCCAAAAAAAAGGAATATAGTCTATTTAAAGATAAAGGAGAATTTTTTTATTTAATTGTATTGGGGCTCCTTGGAACTTATATCTATTATCTCTTTTTATACTATGGGTATAAAACATCTAACGGCACCCAGGTCTTAATTCTCCAGTATACCTGGCCTATTTTTATAGTAATTTTTTCTACAATCCTTTTCAAAGAACCTGTTTCTGGGAAAAAAATATTCGGACTTTTCCTTGGATTTATAGGGGTATCCATGGCTATTACAAAAGGAAATATCTCTTTTCAATTTAGTTACAATTACCCCAGTCTCAAGGCCATGACCTTGGTATTAATTGGATCGATGTGTTTTGCTCTGTTTTCAGTACTAAGTAAAAATCTAAAAAAAGATACCCTACATTTGACTTCATTTTATTTTCTCTGTGCAACTATTTTTTCTTTCATCTCTATGGCCCTTTTTAGTAAAATAAAATTACCACCTCCAAATACCATAGTCCCAATCCTTATAAATGGCTGCCTAGTGAATGGCATATCATATGTCATGTGGATAAAGGCATTAAAAAAAATAAGTCCTTACATAGCTGCATCATTAGTCTTTTTGACTCCAATTTTTGCTGCCGCATATCTAATTATTTTTTTCAACGAACCCTTTAATTATGTATATATATTAAGCCTTATATTAATTATAACCTCTGGATTATTCTGTATAAATTAATTAAATCAGTTATTCATCTATCATATAGGAATTGTAAACAATGTTCAGTTATAGTTGACATCTCTTGTAACTTGTTTCTATGATGTACCTACTATAAAATTAAAAAAGGAGGTAGGTTATGAAAAAACTTTTTTCAATTCTATTAATGGGATTAATAGGATTAATGTTTACACCAAATGGCTTTTGCCGAACAAAATTTGTAACCATTGGAACTGGTGGAGTCACTGGGGTATATTATCCAACAGGTGGAGCTATTAGTAGGATAGTAAACAAAAAATCAAAAAAATACCACTTAAAAGTAACTGTAGAGTCTACTGGAGGATCTGTTTACAACATTAATGCTGTATTATCTGGAGACCTTGAATTTGGCATAGCCCAATCAGACAGACAATATCAGGCCTGGCATGGGCTTGCTGAATGGAAGGAGAAGGGCCCTCAAAAAAATCTTAGGTCTGTTTTTTCCATTCATCCTGAATCTATAACCTTGGTTGCAAGGGCTGATGCAGGGATAAATTCCCCTGCAGACCTAAAAGGCAAAAGGGTAAACCTAGGTAATCCTGGTTCAGGACAACTTCAAAATTCAAGAGATATACTTGCTGCCTTTGGACTAGATGAACATAAGGACATAAAGGCAGAATACGCAAAGGCAGTAGAGGCCCCTGGACTACTTCAGGACGAGAGGATAGATGCATTCTTTTATACCGTAGGTCATCCAAATGGAAATATAAAAGAGGCCACATCAGGAAGGATCAAGGTCAAAATAGTCCCAATTACTGGAGAGCCCGTTGAAAAACTACTCAAAAAATATCCATACTATGCAAAATCATTTATACCACATAAATTCTACCCCAATGCAGTGAATACTGAGGACATCCCCACTATTGGGGTAAAGGCAACTTTTATAACTTCCAAAAAGGTAAGTCCCAAAATTGTATATGCTATCACTAAAGAAGTATTTGATAATTTTGAAGAATTTAAAAAATTACATCCAGCGTATGCAGTCCTAACCAAGAAAAATATGTTAGAAGGACTCACTGCACCAATCCATAGAGGGGCCCTCAAATACTATAAAGAATCTGGGCTCATAAAATATATTAAAACAGACCTAATTTTACCTAGATATAGAAAAAGATATGGAAGATAGGATGGTATAAAAATAAATTTGAATTATGAAGAGGAGGAGAGGTCTAAGCTATTTTAGATCTCTCCTTTTTATTAATACTAAAACAAATGGGATAAGGAAAAGAGGGACTCATGCCAGATAAATCAGATAAAGCAAAAGAAATCCTAAAAGAAGAAACTGGAGAAATCAGAGTATTTAGACCCCATGAAAAATTTTTATTTAATACAATTGCCATTAGTTGGGCACTTTTTCAACTGGCACTTGCCAGTTTTCTAATTATGAACAGTACGTATGTAAGGGCCATACATTTGGCGTTCGCTATGGTACTTGTTTTTTTAAGTATCCCTTTTTTTAAAAAGCCAAAAAAAATACTTAGTTTCTTGAGTATTACAAATAAAATCCCTTTAATAGACTATATATTTGCTATTGTAGGAGCCATAAGCGTACTCTATATTGTCATTGATTACAATGGATTGGCCATGAGGGCAGGAAGTCCTATACCTAGAGACATAATCTTTGGACTACTAGCCATAATAATGTTGCTAGAGGCAACAAGGCGATCCATTGGTCCTGCACTTTCTTTTATTGCCCTTTTATTTACTGCTTATGCTTTTTTTGGCCCATACATGCCAGATGTATTGGCATATAAAGGGGTAACCCTTTCAAAATATGTAAGTCAAATTTCCCTTTCAACAGAAGGAATTTATGGCATACCTCTGGGTGTATCTGCAACAATAGTATATTTATTTGTACTTTTAGGTTCCATGTTAGAAAAAGCCGGTGCAGGAAAATTCTTTATTGATTTAGCCATATCTCTACTTGGGAAATATAAAGGAGGACCTGCTAAGGCCTCTATTGTTTCAAGCGCCCTCACAGGATTAGTCTCAGGCTCCAGCATTGCAAACATAGTTACTACAGGGACATTTACAATCCCCTTAATGAAGAGTGTAGGATATCCAGCCACAAAGGCTGCTGCAACAGAAGTTGCTGCAAGTACAGATGGACAATTAATGCCCCCTGTAATGGGTGCAGCTGCATTTATAATTGCTGAATATGTGAATGTCCCATATATAGATGTTGTAAAGGCCGCTGCTATACCTGCATTTGTCTCTTATTTTGCATTGTTTTTTGTCACCCATCTAGAGGCCAGTAAACTTGGTATGAAGGGATTGCCTCCAGAAAAGATCCCAAGTTTTAAAAAAACCATTAAAAATGGAGCGCACTATTTAATACCTATTGGATTGTTGGTGTATGAACTTGTTGTTCTCAGACATTCTCCAGAACTTGCTGCGTATCGCTCGATTTTGTTATTAGGGGGTATTATCCTTATTCAAGAGGTAATTAAACTAAAAAAATCTAAAACCCAATCCAATTATCTCTTCCAAGGAATAAAAAACGGGATAAAACTTATTGGTGAGGGATTTATAGGTGGTTCTAGAAGTATGATCTCAGTGGCCCTTGCTTGTGCATCTGCAGGGATCATTGTAGGGCTTGTAAATACCGGTATTGGCAGTATGATAACAGAAATAGTAGAACAACTAGCCCAGGGGAATATCTTTCTCCTTCTAGTAATCACAGCAATTGCATCTCTACTTTTGGGAATGGGGCTCCCTACTACTGCTACTTACATAGTGATGGCATCATTGACTGCACCAGTTATAGTTGAAGTAGGGAGTAGGTATGGATACTTCGTTCCTCTAATGGCTGCACACCTGTTTTGTTTTTATTTTGGTATACTTGCTGACGATACCCCCCCAGTGGGACTTGCATCCTATGCAGCAGCAGCCCTCGCGGATTCAGAACCTATCCCCACGGGATTACAAGGATTTTTATATGATATGCGAACTGCAATAATACCATTTATGTTTGTGTTTAATCCGGACCTTATCCTGCACCATATCAATTCTTGGCCCCTTGGGATCTTGATCTTTGTTATGGCAATATTTGCTGCATTTGCCTTTACTAGCGTATTACAGGGATGGCTTATTACTAAAAACAAATGGTATGATATACCATTTCTTCTAGCAGCAACTCTAATCCTCTTTGACCCAGAAATATTAATCTCTATATTTAAATTGTCTCCCCATCTTAAATACTTAATGTATATACCTGGCCTTATTCTTTTTGGAGTAGTCCTTTTAATACAAAAGAGCAGGATTAATACAAGCCCAGCATACTAAGGCTAAAGGGGCTAAAATTTGCCCCTTTAGCAATCAGTTTCCCTTTAAATATATTTTCTATATTCCTAAGTAATATCTATTCCTTCAGGGTTGGCTTCCTTGTAATAAGGACACTTACAGGTGACCTCCTTGCAACCTTCTCCACTGTACTGCCATAAAAAAACTTCTTGATACTTGACTGTCCATGGGAACCCAATACAACTAAATCATAATTTCCTTTTTCGATTTCTATTATTCCTTCAACATAGGGGATACCTCGTCTAATTACATAATTTAACTGTTTTATCTCTTTTAAAACTGGTACAGCCTTTTTTAAATTCTTCAACTGTTCATCTATTTCATTATCTAATTCTTGTCTAATTCTACTCAAGGTATCTTCTCCCACATATAGAGACAGTTGGCTCTCATCATGTGCCACATGCAAAATAGTAAGTTCAGATTCTCTCATCTTTGTCATAGAGGCTGCAATCTCCAAGGCATAAAGTGCATCATCACTAAAATCTGTCATAACTAAGATATGTTTATAAAATCCTTGACTCATGATAAATTCCTCCATTAATATTCTTTAAAATATACTAAAAATATAGAGAACTGAATTTTAAAAACTCAATTTATTAAAACTTTCAAATATGAAACTAAAATATAAAATTTTTTTCGGGATTTTATTCATTGTATTCTCAATATCTGGAGCCACTGGTTCCTTTTTCTATTTCCAGGCCAAACAAGCCCTATATAATGCAATAAAAAAAGAACTCCTAGCTGTTTCAAAAATAGGCTCAAAAATAATACCAGGAGATATATTGGAAACACTCAGAAAACCATCACAAATGAATTCCAGTGAGTATAAGTTCATACAAAGTTTAATTAAAAAAATAGAAAATTCCAATGATGAATTTTTATATGTATACACCATGAGGTTAAAAGGGTCCAAGGTAAGTTTTATTGTGGATTCACCCCCAAGCGATGACAATCATGATGGAAAAATCACTGAAGACGAGATACCTTATTCCATAGGAGATATTTATAATAATCCACCACAATCTATGCTCCTTGGATTTGTGACCCCATCAACTGACCCAAAGCCAATAAAAGACGAACAGGGTTGGACCATGTCTGGGTATAGTCCTATTTATAATTCAAAAAATAAAAGAGTGGGCCTCATTGGAATTGATATGTCTGTGAAAAAAATAGAATCAAAAGTTGCTTTAATAAAAAGGGCTGGTCTTATTTCATTAGGGATATGCGTAATCCTTACCATTGTCTTTAGTGTCTATTTTAGTAAAAAATTCATTTATCCACTTAATCTTTTAAAACAGGAGTTTAACAAGGCCTCAAAAGGAATGTTAAGTGAACCAATTGAAATAAATAGAACAGATGAAATAGGAGAACTTTTTCAGGGATTTAATAATATGATATTAGAATTAAAAGAAAAACAAATATTAAAGTCTCTTCTTGGAAAGATAGTTGACACAAAGATAGTTAGCAATATATTAAATGATGAATTAAAATTAGGAGGTGAAGTAGTAAATTCTGTAATACTTTTTTGTGATATAGAAAACTTTACTCCACTTTGTGAAAAATTACCACCCTCTTTAGTAGTCTCGATTTTAAATGAATATTTTACGTTTATGGTGAATATTGTTCAAAAATGGGGTGGTTATGTAGATAAATTTTTAGGAGACGGACTATTAATTGTATTTGGACATCCATATCACGACAAAAATCCATATAATGCATCAATAGGTGCAGCAAAGGAAATGATAACAAAGTGCAAGGAGATGAACAAAAAAATGGCATTAGGGGAATATTCCATTAAAAATAGCATTGGTATCCATGCTGGTCCTGTTGTTGCTGGATTAATTGGATCAACAGAAAGATCAGAATATACTGTAATAGGTAATACAGTAAATATAGCAGAAAGGCTGGAAAAATTAAATAGGAAGTTAAATACGAACATTTCTATCTCAATGGACATATACAATAAATTGGATCCCATTCAAAAAAAGGATTTCCAGTATATGGACAAACATTTTCTAAAGGGAAAGGCTAATCCAATTGGCGTATACAGTATGTAAAAAAATAAGGGCCAAAGAGATTGGCCCTTCTCATCGGGAAGACAGGATTTGAACCTGCGACTCCCTGCTCCCAAGGCAGGTGCGCTACCAGACTGCGCCACTTCCCGAGTCTTCACAAAATTTGTCAAATGAAAAATGTCCTGGCAGCTACCTACTTTCCCACGGATTAAGTTCCGCAGTATCATCGGCGGTAGAGGGCTTAACTTCCGAGTTCGGAATGGGATCGGGTGTTTCCCCTCTCCTATGGC
>JALWFY010000026.1 GCA_027013815.1 Desulfohalobiaceae bacterium
CAATGGAAAACTAAAATTAAATAACCTAGACGGTGGGAATATCAAGATCACTGAAAGGGCTGGCACACAGGCAAGTGGAGTTGCAAAGCACACCACTGGAAACGTCCATATTAAGACCTTCCACAATGCCTTTGACGGCGCAAAGGGATTCTTTATTAATAACGCACTTAATAACGGTGCTCATCTGATAGGCACTGCTGGATTCACGGGGGGCACTAAGGATGCATTCACAGCTAATGGATACAAATTAACTACCACAGGTGGAAATGCCAATGTTACAGTGATCAGGGGACAGGTTACAATAACAGGTCCTTCTAAATTTAACTTCAGTGACTACTGGGCACCAAATGTAAAGAGCACTGGAGCGACCTCTGCAGAGACTAGTCACGCTGGGAATATAAATTTTAATAAGGTCACTACTTCGGCTGGTTCTGCAGTAAGCAAAGGAAAGGTGGACTTTACCAGGCTTACAAATAGAGTAACATACACAACAGGCAACGTAAACTTAACCACTCAAGGCGGCAAGAGGACTGATGGGTATCAATATAAGTTCTCAGCAGCAAAACAGCAGATGTATCTAAGTACCACAAATGTCTTGACTGTATCTGCAGCTCAAAAGGCAATTGACAGGATTGATAAAGCAATAAATGATCTAAATACCTTTAGGGCCAAACTCGGGGCTACTCAAAACAGGTTTGAATCCACAATCAACAACCTAAATAATTATGTGGAAAAATTAACAGATGCAAATTCTAGAATAATGGATGCAGATGTTGCAAAAGAAGCAGCAGAACTCACTATGAACAACATCAAACGTCAGGCAGCTGCAGCAATGCTTGCCCAAGCCAACCAGAATCCATCTCTCGCGCTGCAATTGCTCGGTGGAAGATAATAAAAGGTCTTAAGTAAGGGGGGAATATATTTCCCCCTATTTAAATTAACAGTTGACTAAACTCCCCCTTTTAATTCATTCTTAAGTAAATATCACCCTGCTTAAAAAGCTATAAATTATAGTAAAAGGAGAATAAAAGGCCATGGTAAGATCTGGAGCATATGCATATCAAAAAAGTGCAGTAGAGTCTGCTCCCAGAGAAGAGATCTTGATCAAGCTCTATGAAGGGGGGATCAGGTTCCTAAGACAGGCTAGAGAGGCCTGGGACAAGGGAGAAAAGGCAAGGGCCAGGGACTTAAGGTCCAGGGCACTGGCCATTATTACTGAACTCCATTCCACCTTGGATAGGGAGAATGGAGAAAAGGAAATAGTCAAACAATTAGAGGATCTCTATGCATTTATGATAAGAGAGATGGCAAGGATAGGGGTAGAAGACGACTTTGATGCCTTAAAAGATATTGAAGAAATAATGGAAAAGCTTTATGATGGTTTTTTGGAAGCAGCAAAAGAATTTAAAAAATTAAATAAATAAAAAGGGGGGAAAAATATGAGCCTTGGGTCAATTTATGATGCATATCCAAATGGAAGACCCAGTGGGCTCCCTACGGACATTGTAGATCAACTTGTCAAGGTAAAACAATACCAGTTGCTGACTCCTATAGAACAAGATATACAAACAGAACAATCTAGAAAAGATAACTACTCTTCTCTGGATTCTAAACTAGTGGATCTATACAGTGCTGCAGATAATCTAGATACCACCTCTAATTTTCTCACAAAAACAGCGACTAGCTCTGATGAAACAGTAGTAAGTGCAGATGCATCTGACAATGCACATGAAGGGACATATTCTGTAACAGTCACCAACCTTGCCAAGGCACACCATTATATAATTGGCATAGATGATGGAGATCCAAATACTGGGGTCACCAAAGGGATATCCAATCCAGACGATCCCAGCTTAATCAATGATGGGATAACAATCTCCTTTTATCACAAAGGCGTAGAATATTCATATACCACTGATTCTCAGACTACTCTTACAGACCTGGCCAATACGATCTCAAACGACGACAACTCTGTATATGCCCAGGTCATAAACATAGGCACAGAAGATAATCCCCAATATGCACTCAGCTTACTCTCAGAGGATACAGGCACGGGCACAAATCAAATAACAACTGATGTCTCAGGAGACACCACAGGAGTCAATTTATCTGGGGATTTGTTTACTGGTTATACAACTGAGACCGAGGATGCACAATTAGGAGAAGACGCAAAATTAAACGTAAATGGAGTTGACTATACTAGGTCATCCAATAAAATAGATGATATAATTCAAGGTGTTACTTTGAATTTAGCAAATACTGGTTCCTCTACAATAACTGTCACAGTGAATACCTCTGACATAATTAGCAAGGTCCAGTCACTAATAGATGCATATAACAATTTTGATAAATTTATGGATGAAAATGCATCATATGATCTGGAGAACAAACAAGCTGGCCCTCTTCTTGGAGATTCCATTGCCAGAGGGGCCCAAAATAACATAAGGGACATTTTCTCTTCTGCAGTTGCTGGTACAACAGACAATAATTATCAGTATCTGTCCCAGATAGGAATTCAATTCAATGACGATGGTACATTGGAGTTTGACCAAACTGCATTCCAAAATGCATTAAATTCTCACCCTGATGATGTAGCTGCCCTTTTTACTGGAGATAATGGAGTAGCAACTAGGCTAAAAAATACCCTGTCTACTTATACTGACACCTCTTCTGGAATAATACCAAAAACTATTAAATCTATTGAAGATAAAATCGATGACTTAAATGAAAAATATACTGAGGCCCAGGACGATGTAAAGGAGTATGAAGAGCAGATGGTAAAAAAATACTCTAACTTGGAAGAAGTGGTATTAAAATATAAATCTATTCAAGAACAATTAGATTCTTATATAGATATATGGAAAAAGCAGAAATAAAATCAGGAGGTCAGTTATGACACAACAAATAAAAATAGATCAAAATCCTCCTGTAGATATAAGGGATAAAAATCTCTCCAAACAGGAGAATATCCAAATTGAAATAAAACACAAAGACGTAGAACAGATCAAAATCGATAGTGACCAATTAGATAGTTCCATGCGCATACTGGAAGAAAAACTAAGGGATTCTAACAAGGACTCCTTGGTTGTACAAGACAGGAATAAACAAGATAAAAAGGGGGCACTAGAAGAGATAACTGCAAATGACCTTAACAAAATAAAACAAGCAACCAATGAGGTACTTGCTCAGATAAATATACAACTTGATTTTACACTAGACAAGGATCTAAACAGGGTAGTGGTAAAGGTTATAAATAAAGAAACAGGGAAAGTAATAAGACAAATTCCCCCAGAGGAAATGCTAAAAATAGCAAAGAGGATGGAAGAAATGAGTGGAGTGCTTTTGGATAAATGGAGTTGATATGCTTTTATTCTCAAAAACGTGAAAAAAATTTACGTTTTTATGGAGGTTAATTCATTGTAAGTTAAGCATTAGGCACGTATTAAAATTTTGAATTATAGATTTTGAATTTTGAATTTAAAAAGGGTATTAATCCAAAATTCAAAATCAAAAATCAAAAAAAATGTTTAACCCAGCACCCATACCCAAAACATAAAACTACATGCAGTTTTCAGAACTTTAGGTAGGAAGTTTTGCCCTACATGGACCATAACTCAATGAGAATTGATATAAACTTCCATTAAAATTAGGCTTTCCTACAAAACTCAAAAAAACTACAAGTAATATTAAAAAATATTTGTCTATATAATCTATCCCAAACCCAGAATGTCTCAAATCCAGGGCCTAAGATCAGGGGGGAAGTCTGGGACATGGATTCAAAAAAATATTCTAGAGGCAAATAAATAACATCCACTACAACTTCTTTTAATACGTCATTAATTGATTCTATCTCATTTTTTAAATAAGTCTTGCTTATTGCCATAGATGGATGGGCACTCTTAATATGGTTTATATCAAGTACCTTTGATTTTTTTGGATCCTCAATTATCATTCCCTGTTTAGGCGGGTAGAAAAAAAATATATCTCTATTTTTAAAATTACTCTTATCCAAGTAAGTACATTCCCCTAAAAAAAGAAAGGTGCTCTCCCTATCTGTTGTTAGACCTGCCAGGTTAGATAGTCTATCCTCCGAGGGAAGTAGATAAACATTGGATATGCCTAATAGCTCTAAGGTCAAAATCAAGTTTATAGGCCAGGTATCAAAGTTGCCAACAACAACTACTTCTATATCTAACAGCCTTGGAGCGATAACTAAGGGAATTAGTTCAGCAAATGAATCTATATCTTTAGATAAGACCAACAGAGCCAATTGTTTTGGCTCATTATTTATAGAAAAATCTATCTCCTTGATATTCCCTTTAAAAAAGTAATTACATGGCCCCCTAAAAAAATATTCAAACCAGAGATAATTCAAAGAGATGGATTTTTTTATTAATCCCCTCACATAGGGTGACACCTCTTCATATGCCCTATCAAATTCATGATCTGGCACTAGATATGGTTCTAGATAAGAGATTAAATCTTCTAAAGCCATCTCTTAAACCTCGTCCACCACCCCCCTATTTCTATTTCTCTTTTATTTTCAGATAATTGCATCTGATATTTTAAATAGGATATTTTTTCCATGTATTTGGAATAATTTACTATTTTTTTAAACTCAGGGAAATGCTTATATATAAATTGAAATCTTTTCCACGCACCTTTATATCGCTTAGTCCTAAAATAAAAATTGCCAACATAAACTTCATGCTCTGCAAGCAAATATCTACATTTTCTAATATAGGACCTAGCCTGTTTCACATACCTTGATTTTGGAAACCCCTGAATCAATCTAGTAAAATAAGAAATCGCCTCTTCTATACAATCCTGGGGTAGATCTATGCTCTTTTCCTGTAGATAACTACATTTCCCAAGTTGAAATAACACATAGTCAATTTTAGGGTAACCTGGATGCAGGGATTGAAACTCCTTGTAGGTCTCTTTTGCATCTTCGTATTTTTTGGCACCAAAATAGGCATCACCTAGGAGTAATTCCGCTTGAGTAGTATAAGGACTAAAAGGATATTTATCCTTGATTTTTTGAAAATAATCAATTGCATCACTATATTCCTTGTTTTCAAGTGCATCCTGTCCAGCCTCTAATAGCTCTAATGGAGTCTGGGGCTTTGGTTTTAAAAAATAATAGTCAATAATCCCACACCCAGAAAACAAAAAGCAACAACATATTATCAGTAGTAACAAATATTTTCTCATAAACATTCCTAATTGGAAAATAAGTATATAAGATAGGTTTAATCCTGTTTAGAAAGAAAAAGATATGCTGAATGAGCTGCTGCTGCACCGTCACCAGTTGCAGTCACCACCTGCCTACACCTCTTAGAGCGCACATCCCCAGCAGCAAATATCCCTGGCAAATTCGTACGCATCTCTATATCTGTAATTATAAAACCCCTATCATCCATCTCTAAATCATTAGGCACAAAATTGATATTTGGAGCCATTCCAACAAAAATAAATACCCCATCCACCTTAATAAAAGAACTCTTTCCACTCTTCTTATTCTTCAGTTTAACGCCTTCAACCTTATCTGTTCCCTCTATCTCTTGAACTACTGTATCAAATATTACTTCTATATTTGGTTCATTAAATACCCT
>JALWFY010000027.1 GCA_027013815.1 Desulfohalobiaceae bacterium
AAAAGCTACCAGTATCCTCGTATATTCCCATCCCTATTACTGTGGCTTCCTCTGAATTAATTTCAATATTCTTTTCCCTGATTATGGAAACAAGGATCGAGGCAGTTGCCCCCCAATCCCTTTTAATAACCTTAGACCCTATAATATCATCACTGGAATCAGGATGATGATCATATAGATGTATGTCCAATGAATCTTTTTCTAATATCTTTTCAATATGTTTTACCCTAGACCTTTGTCTTGTATCACATATAACAACCTGGTTAACGCTATCTATATCTATTTCCTTTATTGTATGAAAATTCAGTATATAGCTGGCACTTTGTATAAAAAAATCCCGCATCGACTGCTCCTGAGTCCCAGGAAATACAAGGGTTGCTCCTGGATACAATTTACGTGCAGCCACCATAGAAGAAATACAGTCAAAATCTGCATTCATATGACATGTAATAATTGTATTTGCTTTGATCTTTTCCTTTTTCATATCTTTAGTTCCCAGCCCTTGGATGACATCTTCTGTGCACTTCAATCAATCTCTGTGTCTGGACATGGGTATAAATTTCTGTAGTTGATATATCTGCATGTCCAAGTAAGACCTGTACAGTCCTCAAATCAGCACCCCCCTCAAGTAAATGAGTAGCAAAACAATGCCTCAAGGTATGAGGAGATATCTCTTTATTAATACCAGATAGTTTAGCATATTTTTTTATTATCTTCCATATACCTTGGCGAGACAAGGGCATACCAGAACGATTTAAAAATACATTGTCCACCTTTGGAGAGAATTTAGACCTCCAAAAAGAAATATATTCTTCTAGCAACTCCAATGCCCCTAAATGTATGGGCACCATCCTATCCTTGTCTCCTTTTCCCCTTATATTTAAAAAACCTGTTTGAAAGTCTATATCTAATATGGATAAATTACAGGTTTCAGACACCCTAAGCCCAGCACCGTACATTGTCTCCATCAAGGTCCTGTCCCTAAAACCTAATCTCGTATTTATATTGGCCCCCTCTATTAATCTACTTACTTCGTCCTTGGTAAGTACCTGGGGTAAAGTACGGGAAAAACGAGGTCCATCAAAAAGTCTAGCAGGATTAGAATCTATCACTTCTAAGTAGATCAAAAAATCTAAAAACCCCCTAATGGAGCTAAGCATCCTAGATAAGGTCTTGTTGGATAATCCCTTTTGTCTTAAGATCAAGAAATACAAAAATAAGGCATCTTCATCCAGATCTTGAACTCTTATAGATTCTTTATCTAAAAAGTCTAAAAGGTATATAATGTCTCTCTCATATGACTCAATAGAATTTTCAGATAATCCCTTGACCACTATGAGGTGTTCAAGATATTGATCTAGAAAAGGGTTTAAATAGCTATTTTCCATATCCGCAACTTTTAAGATACTACATATGAAAACACAAATCGCTTACATCTCCCTAGGTTCTAATCTTGGGGATACAAATAAAAATCTTTCCAATGCATGTGATCACATAGAAAATCTCCATAACACTAAAATCCTAAAAAAATCCTCTATATACCTTACAGAGCCCCAAGGATTAAAAGACCAACCATGGTTTGCCAACCAGGTCCTAAAGGTCAAGGTACAAGACATGGAACCCATAACCTTTTTACATAAATTACTCAAGATCGAGATTTTTATGGGCAGAAAAAGAAATACAAGGTGGGGGCCAAGGATAATAGACCTTGACCTAATCTTGTTTGAAGACAAAATAATCAATACAAAAGAGTTGACACTCCCCCATCCTAGGATGATAAAAAGGGCCTTTGTGTTAGTCCCTCTTTTAGAAATCTCACCTGATGTAAAACTCCCATCAGGAGAGGAGGTAAAAAAATATTTGCAAAAGATAAACTTTGTACAAAAAGACAATAAGTTATGGCAAAAATAATTTACCAACAAAAAATTATCTTTTTTAAACAACCAAGTCCACAAGGAGATTTCATATGTTAAAGATAATTATTGTTATAATTGCTGTATATCTTCTATTCAAGCTGATTACTGGAGAAAAAAAACATAAAAGCCAAGAACAAGTAACAAAAAAAGTGGAAACAGGCGAGATGGTAAAAGACCCTGTTTGTGGATGTTATGTATCTGTGAATTCAGATATCAGGGTCAGGGACGGAGACAAGGTATATTGTTTTTGTTCCTATGAGTGTAGAGATAAATATCTCAAGATGTTAGAAGATAAAGAATAAAAAATCACTATGAGGAATCTCTGCCTGTGTATCTTAACCCTATTTTGCCTTACTAGCATGGCCCAATGCATGGAAGTCACAGATCTAGCTGGTGACAAGATCAGTGTACCTCCATACCCTAAACGAGTGGTATCCCTTGCACCTAGCATTACTGAGTGTCTTTTTGCAATTGGATGCGGAGACAGGGTAGTTGGGGTCACTATGTTTAGCAACTACCCTAAACAGGTCCAGTCCTTACCAAAGGTAGGGTCTTACATCAGACCAAATATAGAAAAAATCCTTGCCCTGAGACCCGACCTCTGCCTTGTAACTAAAGACGGTAATCCTAAGGACCTTGTATATAAAATAAAACAACTGGGCATAAAGATATTTGTAGTTGATCCAAAGGATATTAATTCCCTATTTAATACTATGTTGATTTTAGGGAAACTCCTAGGAGTTGAAAAGAATTCAAAAAAAATCGTAAAGAAATTAAAAAACCAGGTGGAGACTATTAAAAAAAAGGCAAGGTCCTTTCCAGTGCATCCAAGGGTATTTTTCCAAATAGGCATTGAACCAATGGTATCTGTGGGAAAGGAAACCTTGATCAACAACATGATATCTCTTGCGGGAGGGATAAATATATTTAAAGATTTTCCACAATACCCCAGAATTTCAGTGGAACAGGTAATGGCAGGGAATCCAAACATTATAATAATCACTTCAATGGTACATTCCCAACCAAATCTAAACAGGCTCAAGAAATTTTGGATGAAATACAAAGAAATATCTGCAGTAAAACATGGAAATATATTTGTGGTAAATTCTGATTTTTTTAATCGTCCATCTCCTAGGGCGATAAAGGGCTTAAAGCTCCTTTTTTTGATATTTCAAAAGTCCATTTCAAATCTTTAAAAGAGATTGTCTTTACTTGTGTTGTAAAATCATTTGAACCAGTTCACTTATCACATCTCTAACTGTAGTAATTTTCGTGGCCCTATATGCATTCTCTCCAGCAAAGGCAAACCCGTTTTCTAAATTCCCTTTTTGTGCATTTATAAGGGCCATTGATATACAATATGGTGCTGTCTTTGGGATACAGGTCTTAATACAATGATATGGACATTTAAAAGGAGTCTTCTCTCCCTTTTCCACGAGTTCCAAAAATCTATTCTTTATTGCCCTTCCAGGGAGTCCCACAGGACTCTTGATAAAAACAATGTCCTGTTTTCTTGCCCTAATATATTCTTGCTTAAATTTAATAGAGGCATCGCATTCTTCAGTGGTCACAAATCTTGTGGCCATTTGTACCCCTGATGCCCCTAGGTTCAACATCCTGGATATATCTTCCCCTGTATACACACCACCTCCCACAATTACAGGGATCTTTTTGCCAAACTCTGCCTCAAATGGGGCAATGGCATCTAAGGTCTCAAGCAAGAGCCTTTGAACATTGACTTTTCCACTTTTTAGTTGCTCAAGGGAATACCCAAGATGTCCCCCTGCTTTAGGTCCTTCTAATACAAAGGCATCAGGTAAATAATCCATGCGAAGCCATTTTTTACACAAAATAGTCGCTGCCCTAGGGGAAGAAATTATAGGGACAAGGGCTGTCTTACTTTGAGGATAAAGTTGTTTAAGTTTTGGTAGTGTTAAAGGGAGGCCTGCACCTGAAAATATTATATCTACCCCTGCTTCTAGTGCTGCCTTAACTAAAATTTCATAATCAGTGAGTGCTACCATAATATTTACCCCAAGAGACCCTGAAGTCATCTTTGCCCTGGCCTTTGCAATCTCCTGTTTTAGCATCTCCATATTTGCCTCATGGGTATTTTTTTTAAAATCCTCTTTTAAAAAACCTATGGCAGCACCTGCAATGACCCCTATACCGCCAGTATTTGCCACTGCAGAAGCAAGTCCATGTAGAGAAATCCCAACTCCCATCCCCCCTTGAATAATTGGCAACTCAACCTCATACTCTCCTATCTTAAGATTTGGAATTTTCATGGATACATCTCCTCCTCACATATATCCCTTACTTTCAAATTCTGTACAGTAAAATTAACATCGTTCATGTTTTCCTGTATCACAGGAGATTTTGTATCAGACTAGGACCATGTCTGCAAATGAAAAATATTATCATAAATTAAGACCAAAAGATAAGGGAGAGAAATTAGGATTAATAACTCACACTTTAAAACAGTGGGACAAACCCGTTGGAATTATATAAAATAAAAAAGGGATTATGGGAATTTACCATAACCCCTTGATTTCTATATGGTGCCGAGGGGCGGAATCGAACCACCGACACGGGGATTTTCAGTCCCCTGCTCTACCGACTGAGCTACCTCGGCTCAAAGCTCCGCTTCAAAGGCTTACGCCTTTTATAAGGATTTTATTTATCATTAAATTTGGCCTGAAAGACCAAGATAAAATAGAACTTCGTTCCAATTTACTTTTACCATCCAACATGCCGAAGGGGAGACTCGAACTCCCACGGGGGAGATCCCCACTAGGTCCTGAACCTAGCGTGTCTACCAATTCCACCACTTCGGCGTTGTGGAGATACTATTTATACTAAAACATATGTATTGGCAAGTACTTTTTTTCTAAAATTCCATGATTATCCTAAATCTTTTTTATCTGGCTTTTTCATAAGTTGGATTATTTTATGTGCCAATCTTAAGGCATCTAGCCCCTCTTCCCCAGTGACAGGGACCTCTGCATCATTTATTATGGACTTTGCAAATTCCTCTAGCTCCAATCTCAATGAGTTTATCTCTAATTTAGGAGGAGAGATAAAATAAACATCCCTCTTCCTTGGATAATCCCCTATTTCCCCAAGATATTGGGTATTATAACCCCTATCCTTTAACCCAGAAACATCTTTTAGGCTTAAAATTTCACTCTTTTTTTCTAAAAAATCTATTGAAATATACTGGTCCTTTTGAAAAAGCCTCATCTTTCTCAAGTGTTTTGCAGAAATCCTACTTGCAGTTAAATTTGCAACTGCGCCATTTTTAAATTCTATTCTAACATTAGCAATATCTTCAGAAGGAGAGACAACGCTCACTCCACATGCATGTACAAAATTAATAGGTGAATTTATAAGCTTTAATATTATATCTAGATCATGGATCATGAGGTCCAAAATAACACTTACATCTGTACCTCTGGGATTGAATTCACTCAACCTATGACCTTCAATAAAAAGTGGAGAGAGCTCAATATCCTTTAAACTCAAAAATGCAGGATTAAATCTCTCTATATGTCCAACTTGGATCTTCTTTTGTCTCTTCTTTGCTAGCTCTATTAACTTCTCTCCTTGTTCTATAGTTGCTGTAATTGGTTTTTCAACAAATACATGGCAACCCTTTTCAAGGGCATAAGAACTCACCTCCCAATGAGATTCTGTGGGTACTACTACGCTCACTGCATCGCACATGAAAATCAGTTCATCAAGCCTTTCAAAGGATTTTACCTTGTATTTTTCTGCCATATACTCCATACGGTCAAAATGCTTATCGTGGATCCCCACTAGCTCGATATAGGAGATTTCCTTGGCTACTTCTATATGATATCTCCCAAGATGACCAACCCCAATTATTCCCAATTTTATCTTTTTCATAATATCAAATAGGACAACAGTGTCCAACCTCCAATTTTATTTATTTAACTGACCTTATGCACTTAAGCGTCAATTAGTTAAAACTAACCAGATAAATATTTCAAAATTATTTTGGCTGTTTGTTTTGATGCCTTCCTTGTTCCAATCTCCTCTCTAAGGGCCAAGAGATCTTCTCTCATACGTGTCAAAATATCAAGGTTTGATTTCCATAATAAAATTGTATTTGATATATTTTCAGGGGTAAAATCTTTTTGTATAAGCTCTGGATATACCTTCCTATTTAAAATAATATTAGTCATACTTACATAATCAATACTAACAAAAAGTTTTCCTATAAGATAAGTGGGTAGAGAGACCTTGTACACAACTATAGCAGGGAGTCGAAGGAGTCCACATTCTAACGATGCAGTCCCAGAAGCTACAATGGCCATCTCACTCCTTGCCATCTCATGGTATCTATTCTTAAATTCTATAGCCTCATAATCCATACTAGATTGCCAACCTTGTTGTATAATTTGTTCTGGGATATTTGGGGCCCTTATTATCTTTATATTT
Source organism: Desulfohalobiaceae bacterium (assembly GCA_027013815.1). Classification (GTDB taxonomy): domain Bacteria; phylum Desulfobacterota; class Desulfovibrionia; order Desulfovibrionales; family Desulfothermaceae; genus Desulfothermus. The sequence goes on from JALWFY010000027.1 coordinate 6,381, forward strand.
ATATTAGGCCATTTTTTAGATACCATATCACATGCCCTTGACACTATTGGCAGAATAGACTTCACCTCTTTGACCCTACTTCCTGGCATTAAGATCAAAGAATTTTTATCTTTTTTAACATTATCCATTTCATCAAATTTAAGAGTCTCTATCAAAGGATGGCCCACATATTCTACCTCAAGTCCATGTTGCATAAAAAAATCCTTTTCAAAGGGAAAGATACAACAAAGTTTGGTTATATATTTTTTCAAAAATTTGATCCTTCCCTTTCTCCATGCCCATACTTGAGGACTAATATAATAAAAAACAGGGATCCCTAATCTCCATGCCATCTTTGCTATACGAAAATGAAAATCTGGAGCATCAATTAAAATCACTGCTTTTATCTTAAACCTGGAAAAAATAGACGTTATTCTCCTATAAGACCTAATTATCTTTGGTATATGAGAAATCACTTCCACTACACCCATTACTGAAAACTCATCAGAAGTAAATATATCTTGCAGTCCTTGACTACACATATTGGTTCCACCAATACCAATAAAAGAATATTCACAACCCTCCTCTTGCAATGCACACATCAAATTCCCACCATGCAAGTCCCCAGAGGTCTCTAGAGCACTAATCCATATATATTCTTTATCCAGTGGCAATAAATGGATGTCCATTACTAACCCCTTAACAGTTTAGAATAATTAAGAAACAAGATGTAATATCTTTTCTATCTCTGTATAGAGCTCTTGGAGCTTAAATGGAGACTTTAACAACCCTTTAATATTTTTCTTTTTAGGAAAGCTATAATTAAAAGAAGAAATTAATAAAACTGGTATATCGTTAAAAGACAATTTTTCCAATATATCTGGTATGGGTTTCTCTGGAAGATGGTTGTAAATTACAAGATCTAACTCCTTTAAATTTAAATTTTGTTCATTAAGTACGTCCACTATCATATATTTATCATTTAAAATATCTTTAATTAAATTTTTCATATAAATATCTAGAGACAAGACTCCGAGCTTAGCCTTTTTTTTACCATCCTTTATACATCTATCTATTTTCTCTGTTAATTTGACCAACCTATTCCTTAATTTTAATAGGACCTGTTTATCTTTAATTTCAGGAACATTCTCAATTTGAGATGTAACTCGCTCTATATCTTGTATAACATTTAATAAAGATATGGGCCCTTTTTTATATGAACCACTCACCCTAGATGCAAATTGCACTACTGACTTTTCAATAACGTCTTTGACCTCTGACAAAAATATCTCCTGCTTAGGTCTGTTTAAAAGCCTTTGTGTAATTATCTGATAACATCTTCCAGGTACAGAGTTGGGATAGAGTTTAGATATAGGAACATTTAAACTAAGTTCTTTTTGTATAATTTTATCCTCAAATACTGCCCCTAAAAACAGGACTGAAATATTTAAAAATTTTTTGCATGCCTGTTGCATTCTGTTCATTATCAACTTTATCTGCTCTTTGTCTCTTGCCTTATTTAAAACCAGGAAAGGGGGAAAATTCAGTCCATTTTCTTTTAAACTCTTAATCAAGGCGTATGCATCTGTTATAGAAGTAGGCTCAGGAGTTAAAACTACTATTAGTTCTTTTGTTGCTAGACAAAAAGACAGCACAGATGGCACGATACCTGAAGAATTATCTATAATAATAAAATCATAACCCTTTAAACTAGAAAACCCCTTTATAAAATTTCTCCTTTGCTCACTATTTAAATTTGCAAGAGCAGGGATCCCTGAACTCCCAGGGAGTAGATCCAAGTAATCAGTAATTGGGATCAATATCTCCTCTATTGGCTTATTTTTAAAAATTGCATCTTCTAGTGTAAATTTGGGATTTATCCCTAAAATTACATCAATATTAGCAAGGCCTAGGTCTGCATCAATTATACAAACTTTTTTTTTGAGATTGGTCAAAGAATAGGCAAGGTTCAGAGAAAAAGAGGTCTTTCCAACTCCTCCTTTTCCACTTGCAACAGATATTATCCTAGATTGGGAGTTCTTCAAAAAAACCCTCCTGTCTCAACACATCTTTTATATTCTTTATCAACGGCTTGATGTGAAAGGGTTTTTTTATACATTTATAAACTCCCTTGCTCATTGCCTCTTTTATCTCTTCGTGAGACGCCATTCCTGTGATAATGATTATAGGGACCTTGATGTCTCTTTTTTTTATTGCATTTATAAGGGAAAGTCCATCTAAGATAGGCATCTTCATATCTAATAATATAAGATCAAACCTTTTCTTTTCAATTAGTTCCAATGCCTCTGCGCCATTGGAACAACACGTAGTATCCATATTCTCTGCTTCTAACGTCTCAGATAATATTTCCTGGATATGTTTTTCATCATCTACAATCAAAATATGGGGCCGTGCATTGAAATTCTCCTGAGTATGAACCATTGAACTAAATGAGTCTAAATCCCTAAGTTCCTCTATATTAATAGGAAGGATTATCTTCACATTAGTACCAACCTTTTCCTTACTTGTAATCTCCAATTTACCGTAATGATTTTCAATTATAGAACTGGAAATAGAAAGCCCAAGCCCTGTTCCCTTTCCAGGTGCCTTTGTTGTAAAAAAAGGATCAAATATATTTTTTAACTGTCTCTCTGGGATGCCACACCCTTGATCAATTATCTCAACATACACCTTCTTTTCCCCAGAATTATATGAGGTCTTTACTAATAGAGTTCCACCACTCTCTTCCATAGCATGCTGGGCATTTATAATTAGATTTAAAAATACCTGTTCTAGCTGATTTGGATCTGCCTTTACCTCAGGTAAATTATCCTCATAATCCTTTTTTAAAGAGATATTATACTTTTTTAGGCCAGGTTCTATGAATTCTAGGACCTTGTCCAATAGATGGTGGATATTTACCGAAATTAAGGTAGGAGGAGCAGGTCTTGCAAAGTCCATGAGCCTTGAGAGGATATTACTAATCCTCTCTATTTGCTCTGTTATCTGCATAAGGTGTTTTTGTTTAACTGGATCTGTCTCTTTTAGCTGAAGAAGTTGGGCCCTGGCATTTATCACTGCCAACGGATTATTAATCTCATGTGCTGCACCTGCAGCTAATTGACCAGCAATTGCAAGCCTCTCGGTATGTAAAATCTTTTTTTGAAGTTGCTGATTCTTCCACAACGCAAAGGTGAGTTCTTCGTTCTTTTTCTCCAACCTCTCAATAAGCCTCAAATTCTCTAGGCAAGCCACAATAAGTTTAACCACTTGGCTCAAGACAAGGGTCTCTGTCTCAGAAAAACGATAATTAATATCATGGGGGGCAAGACATAGCTCCCCTTCTATTTTTATCTTCTTTGAACATAAGGGAATGGTGTAAAACGGAGATTTATACGAGATGCTGCCACAGTCTATAGGCTTATTTCTCTCCATATAGATCCTATTCTTATATGAGGAGAATAGCTCTTTTAAAACAGAGGGAAACTTTGATGTCTGTTGATCCCATACAGGTCTGCCTTGTCTGTCTAAAAAACACCTAATTGATCTAGAATTTTTCTCTTTGTGCCATATTTGACCTTCTAAGATCCAATTCTCCCTGTCCAAAATATATATTAGGCCAGCCTTAAACAAGTTATATTTTGTAAAAGCTTGGGCAATTTCTTCAAAGGCCTGCTTTACAGACCTAGTAAGAGATAGACTCATGCCTATTTCATTTAAGAACTTTTGAAGGTCAAGGTGTTTCTTCAACACCCGTCTCTGATGGGAAATACCTAGAGTAAGTGAGGCCAGCTTTTTATTTGCCTTCCCAATGGTGGAGATATATATCTGTTCAAGATCGCCTTCTAAATTAAATATCTCTGCCTTTTTGGAATATACCTTTAAAAATGCCTGTTCTATACCCCCAATCTCTTTATCTGTTAGGGACAACTCCTTAATTAATATCTCTTTTTCCCTATATTCCTCCCTTGAGATGTTCCCTTGTACAAAAAATTCATGAGAGAGTGTATTGGCCAATTTTATTATATAAAATTTCTCTAAGTCCTGTTTAAGAAACCTCAAAGATTTTAAACTAGAAATATTAAGATGGTGATAATAAATTATATTTGTCAATGTTTCTGGCAAGTCCCATTTTTCAGCCAGTCTCTTGCCCAGGGTTACATGGTCATATGAGAATACCGACTGCTCGGACTTTATGGTATTGCCCTCTTCTCCCCCTGTTTGAAATGCCTTTATAAAATTAATAGGATCACACAACATCATACCAATCTTTCCAATATCATGGAGTATGCCTGCAGCAAAACAATCTTGAGCAAGTTCTGGATAAGTACCCTTTGAGACGAGTTCTGCAAATACAGCACAGGCCAGGCTGTGGGACATCAACTTTTTCTGATATGGGACAACCCTTTTTGAATTTTCACTCAATAGATCCACAGACAAATTACTGAGCAATATACATTGTAGATCTGTTAGCCCTATCAAAGATAGGGCATGTGCCATATTAGAGACTTTTCTTGAAACTGACCTGCTTGCAGAATTTGCCCTATTCAATATCTTTAGGGTGATCCCTGGATCACTTTCAATTATACTGGCAATAACATCTAAATCAACTTCTTCCAAGGATAAACTCAAGGCCCTAATGGCAATAGAGGGAAAAGAAGGAAGTTCGTGGATCTTCTCAACACAATGATCCAGCCCTTTTTCTATATCTATTCTTGATTGATCATCAAATTTATTATTAATCTTTATGTCATTGCTCATTTTTTTTCATCATAATTAACAGACAACACCCATTCAATCCATAAAATCATCATATTTTGTATCAAGTTTGAATTACTATATGAGTACTTGATCTTTAATTCAAGGGATCTTTTATCATTTTTTTAATTAATGTTGTTTTTTTCTATTATGATCACCCCTACGGAACCTATCCCTATCACTTGAGTTGTGCGGTCTTTTTCCCTTTTCATCTAACAACACTGCCTTTCTACTTAGCTTTATCTTACCTGTTCCTTTTTCTATTTCTATCACTTTTACCTTGATCTCTTGTCCTGGAGAAAAACTTTTATATATATTATTGGTTCGTCCTATATCTAACTGAGAAATATGTACAAGACCATTTACTCCAGGAAGGATTTCTACTATTGCACCAAAGTCTTTGAGGAGTTTTATCTTGCCATTGTATACCTTACCAAGCTCTGGCTTTTGATCATAAAACATGATCTTTTCTATTGTATTATCTAAGGACTCCTTATCAGGAGCAAATATAGTAACCTTTCCTGTGTCTTCTATATCCACAGAAGCACCAGTTTCCTTAACGATGGCCTTTATATTTTTCCCTGAAGGTCCTATGATGTCTTTTATCCTCTCTGGGGACACATCTATTATCTCTATCTTTGGAGCATATTCAGATAAACTCTCTCTTGGACTTGAAATTACCTCTTCCATCTTCTCAATCAGATACAATCTTGCCCTTTTGGCCTGTTCAAGTGCCCGTGAGAGTATGTCCTTTGAAATACCCTTGACTTTGATGTCCAGTTGGATACCTGTAATTCCCTCTTTTGTGCCTGCCACCTTAAAGTCCATATCCCCTAGGTGATCTTCATCTCCAAGAATATCTGTTAATATATAAAAATCATCCTCTTCTTTTATAAGCCCCATTGCCACACCAGCAACATGTGACTTCACTGGCACGCCAGCGTCCATTAATGCCAAAGAGCCTGCACATACTGTAGCCATGGAAGATGAACCATTTGACTCCATTATTTCTGAGACTAGTCTTATAGTAAATGGAAAGTCCTGTGCAGATGGCAAAATAGGAGCCAATGAGCGCTCTGCCAATGCCCCATGACCAATCTCTCTCCTACTTGGCCCCCTTAGCCTCTTTGCCTCACCAACACAATATGGGGGGAAATTATAGTGCACCATAAATCTCTTGCTCAAATCACCTGTTAAGGTCTCTATATGTTGCTCATCCTGACTACTTCCCAAGGTCACTACTCCCAGGGCCTTTGTCTCTCCCCTGGCAAAAAGAGCAGAACCATGTGCCCTGGGCAAGAGTCCCACCTCTATGCCAATCTCTCTAATATCTTCTAATCCCCTACCATCAATCCTTGGGCCACCTGACCTTATCCATTTCCTAATGATCTTACTCTCTAAGTTCTTTAAATATTCAGGCACAACCTTTAACTTGTCTGGATCATCGGACAATCTCCCTTGAAGCTCCTCTATAAGTCCTTGTTTTACTTGCCTTATAGCTTCTTTTCTTTCTATTTTTGTAGGTATTCTCAAGGCCTTTTCCAACTTTGCAAGTACTAGAGCTTCAATGGTCCCAATCAATTCTTTGTCTTCTTTCACTTCTTCTAAAGCAATCTTAGGTTTGCCTACCTTTTCCCTTAACTTTTCTTGGATCTCAATAAGGGATTTTATGTGTTTATGCCCCCATTCAATTGCATCTACAATTAGTTCCTCAGGAGCAAATCCCCCACCCCCCTCTACCATAACCACTGCATCCTTTGTACCTGCTACCACTAGATCTATCTTACTATATTCGAGTTCTACCTGTGTTGGATTCAACACAAAATTCCCATCAACATATCCCACCCTTACACAAGCAATTGGTCCTAAAAATGGTATCTGGGATATATGGAGTGCTGCTGAGGCCCCATTCACTGCCAAAACATCTGGATCACTATTTGGATCAGCAGACAAAACAGTTGCTATAACCTGGACCTCTTGTCTAAAATTTTCAGGGAATAGGGGTCTAAGTGGCCTATCAATTAGTCTTGAGACCAAGGTCTCCCTTTCACTCGGCCTACCTATTTCTCTCTTAAAATAGCTCCCAGGTATCCTGCCAGAGGCATAGGACATCTCCTGATATTCAACAGTAAGGGGCATAAAATCTACTTCTTTATCCAAGGGCTGAGTTACTGCCGTCACTAATACCACTGTATCTCCACTTTGTACCCATATACTTCCATGTGCTTGATTTGCCAATTTTCCAGTCTCAAGTATATATTCTCTGCTATCTATAACAGTACTTACTCTCGTGGGCTTGAAATTATTCATCCTCATTAATCTCCTAACAATAAATTTTTTCCACTACTGATGCAGAAAAATCTTCATTATTTTTAAAAAATTTTTGCTAAGCACCAGAAAATGATAAACTCTGATGCCTAACATTCTCAATTTGAATACAGTTAAATAGAAAAATAGTTAAATGGTTAAATAGGAGAAACCTAACACTTTTCCTATTCAACCATTTAACCCAATCAACCCTATTTCCTTAAATTCAACCTCTTAATCAACTCCTTATACCTATTTACATCTTTTTTCCGTAAATAGTTAAGAAGTCTCCTACGTTGACCAACTAGCTTTAAAAGTCCATTCCTTGAATGAAAATCATGTTTGTGCACTTTAAAATGCTCGGTCAAATACTTAATCCTTGCTGTTAATAAGGCCACCTGTACTTCAGGGGAACCAGTGTCCTTATCGTGCAATTTAAACTCTTCAATAATCTTTTTTTTGTCTTCCATTGATAGTGCCACAGCAATCCTCCTTTGATGTTATTTTTTACTTAAAACCTCTGTTCCATAATCCCCTGAGGATCCTCCAATATAGTTCTCCATCTATTAAACAAGCCTCCATAAGTGCCAAAGGTCTTGACAAAGGGTCTAGAAAAAAACGCCTCTCACCTGGCTTCCCAGGAAATATCCCTGTAATTTCACCAGTTTTAATAGGGTTACCATTCTTAACCCTATGTGCAACTGCCCCATCCACAATCACCTTTGGCCAATGAGGGAGGCTCTCACTAATTGGAACAACTACTTTGGAAAATATCTCTGGGTTTTCCAAAAGCTCGTTTAAAGACACGGCATCCTCAAGGGCATAGGGGTAGACCTCTTCTCTTAAAAGGTCCTTTAAAACCCCACCTACCTTAAGTCGCTTCCCCAGGCTGTGGGCCAGGGAACGAATATAAGTGCCCTTTGAACACCTTACCCTAAACTCCACAAAAGGCAAATTTATGTCCAACACCTCTGAATGGTCAATATAAATTTTCTTCGTCTTCAGGGGAGGATTCTCCCCTCTCCTAGCAAGCAAATAAAATGGCTTGCCCTTATGTTTTGCAGCAGAATAAGGGGGAACTTCTTGTTCAATAAGTCCCTTCCATGTTTCAATCCCTTGAATTATATCCTCCTCCCTTAGATCTATCTCACTTGCCTTTGATACTATATTGCCTGTAATATCATAGGTATCTGTCTCAAGTCCCAACTGGATAATCCCCCTGTATACCTTATAACCTTCCATTAAATATGGTGCCAACTTTGTGCCCTGTCCAAGGAGAATAATCAATATCCCAGAGGCTATAGGATCTAATGTACCTGCATGACCAACTTTCTTCTGTTTAAACCTTTTCTTTATCTTTTCCACACAAAGGTTTGAACTTGGCCCCTTTGGTTTGTTAAGAATAAGTATTCCATTTAATTGTTTGTTATTTTTTTCATCCATATTATGTGATATATTTTTCTATACAATTTAAAAAAACTTGTTCAGCTTCGCTTAAGCTTGCTCCGCTATGGGCTTCGCCTATTATAGGGATTTTATCCCTTATTAAATTTGAAAAAATTGACGCACCAGCTGCATTTTTATGCCCTCCACCACCTAGTTCAACGGCTACCTTGCTTACATCTACCTCTCCCCATGACCTGAGACTTACCTTGACCCTATCCTGATCTTCTCGTAAGACAGCTGCCACTTTTACTCCCTTTATTTGTCTGATATAATTTATAATGCCCTCACAATCTTCTACACTGGCCCCTGTCTCAGACAACAAATCCCTTGGGATTGAAATAATAGCAAGCTTTCCACCATACAACAGCCTAGCCCTTTGCATTGCCTTCCCATGGAGATGTACCTTATTTATACTCCAATATCTTTGATAATTTCGATTAAACTCATCTAAATCAAATCCATTTTCCAATATCTTTGTCACTGTTTTAAGGGTGCTAACCCTGGTATTACTAAATGTAAAAGAACCTGTATCAGATACTATGGCAGTATATATTGCCTGGGCAATATCTCCCTTTAATTCTAAGCCTATCTCCTCTGCTATATAAGATACCATTTCTCCAACTGACGACATATTTATGTCGACCCAATTTATATCACCAAAATAATCATTTGTTGGGTGGTGATCTATATTAATTATTATATTCTTTTTGATATTATTTATTTCCCCTCCAGCCCTAGATGCATCTCCACAGTCCAAAAAAATCACACAATCATAATCATCTCTATCTAGCCTCATGGATACATGTTTAAAAAATTTTAGATAAGAAAATCTATCAGGAATACCTGAAATATTATATAAAAATACTTCCTTGTTTAATTCCTTTAAAATATAATACATGGCTCCCATGGAGCCCACTGCATCCCCATCAGGATTTATATGAGAGGTTATTAAAAAACACCTCTCCTGATTTAATATTTTAACAATATCTGTGACTATATCTAAAGACATAGTTAACAAGTAAATATTTCCATAGAGATATCTAATATCTCTTCACTGGTTATACGTTCTATTGTGTTTATAAGCTTGTCCGATATCCTCTGAATCATCTTAGAATTGTTTGATACAAAGACCATACCCAAAACAAGCCTATTCATGTTATCCTGAGACTCTACCTCTGCAATAGATATATTAAACTTATTCCTCAATTTCTGTTTTATACTATTTGCAATATTGCGCTTTTCCTTTAATGAAAAAACCCCATGCAAATAAAACTCAATCTTAACACATCCTATCTGCATATTTCTTTTAAATTTTAAATTTAAAATCCAACATCCAAAATTATAATTTAGCCCTTTCTTCTACTTCTTCAAATGCCTCTATAATATCCCCAATCTTAATATCATTAAATTTCTCAAGTCCAATACCACATTCATATCCCTTTGATACCTCTTTTACATCATCTTTAAACCTCTTTAGAGAGGCTATTTTTCCTGTATAAACTACCACTCCATCCCTTAGTAATCTAATACCAGCATTTCTCTGTATCTTTCCATCTATGACCATACATCCTGCAACAGTTCCAACCTTTGGGATATTAAAGGTTTCTTTCACCTCTGCCTGACCAAGATATACTTCCTTTTTAATAGGTTCAAGTAGCCCTTCTAGGGCCTCCTTTACGTCATTTACAAGCTCATAGATTACAGAATAAAACCTAATTTCTACACCCTCTTGTTCTGCAAGCTCCTTTACCTTTGCAGTTGGACGTACATTAAAACCAATTATAATGGCGTTTGAAGCAGCAGCCAGTCTAATATCATTTTCATTAATTGCCCCAGTGGACCCGTGAATTATTTTTACATTTACTTCATCAGTAGAGAGCTTATTTAATGCATCAGATATTGCCTCAAAGGAACCATGCACATCTGTTTTAACAATAAGATTCAAATTCTTTATATTTTCTTGTTCCTTGGCCTTAAAAAAGGTCTCTAAAGTCAATTTAGTCTGTTTGGCAAGCTCCTTTTCCCTGTGTCTCTGTCTCCTGGTTTCTGCTATTTTTTTGGCCACCCTATCGTTTTCAACCACTACAAATTCTTCTCCTGCATTGGGCACACCGTCAAATCCCTGGACTTCCACAGGCATAGATGGACCTGCCAGATCTACTTTTTGCCCCTTATCATTAAATAAAGATCTCACTTTACCATGATTTAAACCGCACACAAAGGCATCTCCTGTTTTTAAGGTACCCTCTTTAATAAGAACAGTACCAACAGGTCCCCTACCCCTATCCAGCCTAGACTCAATAATATATCCCCTGGCCCTTTTGTTTGGATTGGCCTTGAGTTCTAAGACATCTGCCTGAAGCAGAAGCATCTCTAAGAGTTGCTCAATACCTATACGCCTTTTTGCTGAAATATCCACATAAATAACATCTCCACCCCATTCTTCTGGGAGCAAGCCATACTCTGCAAGCTCTCTCTTAACCCTTTCTGGATCAGCATTTTCCTTATCTATCTTATTCACTGCCACTATAATCGGCACTTCTGCTGCCTTTGCATGGTTTATAGCCTCTACTGTTTGATCCATTACTCCATCATCTGCTGCCACAATAAGAATAACTATATCAGTTACCTGGGCCCCCCTTGCCCTCATCTCTGTAAATGCCTCATGGCCTGGAGTATCCAAAAACACAACATACCTATCACCTACTTTTACATAATATGCACCTATGTGCTGGGTTATTCCACCTGCCTCGTGCAGGGCAACATCTGAACTCCTTATTGCATCCAACAAGGTAGTTTTTCCATGATCAACATGGCCCATAATAGTCACTACAGGGGGTCTTGGCTTTAAGTCCTCTGGCTTATCCTCTTCCTTTGGAAGGATAAAATCCTCCTCTGAAAACCCTATCTTTTCTACTTCATAGTCAAATTCTGCAGCTACTAAAGAAGCAGTTTCAAAATCAATGGACTGATTTATAGTGGCCATAACACCAAGGTCCATGAGTGTTTTAATGATTTCCTGGGCCTTGACTCCCATTTGTTGAGCAAGATCAGACACCCTAATGGCCTCTTCTATCTTAATCTT
>JALWFY010000028.1 GCA_027013815.1 Desulfohalobiaceae bacterium
TTTTTAACCTGTTCTTTAATCTTTTGCAACCCTGAATATATTTGTTTTGCACGCTTTCTCCCAATACCAGAAACTTTTTGTAAATCCTCTAAAGATACATTCAAAATACCTTCCAATGAATTAAAATTATTCCATAAAAGTTTTGCTGTCTTTGGACCCACCCCTGTAATATTCTCAATAGAACTTTTAATAGTGTATTTTGAATACCTTTTCTTTAAGTTTCCTATGACATATCGATGACAATTATCCCTTAAAAGCTGAATAAACAATAGCTCCTTTGACCCCTTTGCCATAGGCAGTGGATTTTTTCTACCAGGCACATATACCTTGTCTCCACCACCTCTCCCCTTGCCCTTTGCAATAGATACGAGTTTAAAAGGAACTGATCCGTTAAATATCTCTTTAAATACATTTAATACTACATTTAATTGGCCCTTTCCACCATCGATTATCAATAAATCAGGCCAGGGAGGGCCAGATTTATATCTCCTCTTTGCCCATTCTCCTAATGTTAGATAATCGTCCATAGAGCCATCAAGATTTGAAAACCTGTATACCCTATAATCCTGTTTTTTAAAATCTCCATTTTCATACACCACTTGTCCCACCAGGGTAATTTTACCACCAAGATGCGAGGCATCAACTACTTCTATACGATTTGGTATGTGACACATACTAAATATCTTTGAGATTCCCATTAGCCTAGACCAATCCTTTGTCCTTTGTCCTTTAAAAATATTCAATCTAGCAAGTCTCATAAGGTCCTTGTATAAGGATTTTGTAGGGAAGATTATTCGAACTCTTCCCTTCTTCTTTTCCCTTAAAAATTCTTCTATGGATCTATCTTCTAACTCAAAAGGAAGGACTATCTCGTTTGGTATAAAGGGATGTGTTGAATAAAATTGAAACAAAAAAGACCTCAATATATCTTGCATTACTAAATCATCCCTTTCTCCCCCCCAAAATCCAGATTTTTCCTTAGCAAAAACAAAACTTTTATGGTCCAACATCCTCCCATTTCTAACAAACAACACACCTATACCCAATACATCTTCCCCTTGTTCTATTGCTACTATATCTATATCTCCATGCTGGGGTAAAATCACCCTTTGTTGTTCTAATGTTTTTTTTATCTCTACTATTCTATCTCGAAGTATAGCTGCCTTTTCAAATTCAAATTGATTGGCAGCATGCCACATATTTTTTTCTAATTCTTTAATTAAATTTTGATTCTTCCCCTGTAAAAACATCTCCACTTGTTTCACAAGTGTCATATATTCCGATTTATCAACATCTATGCAACATGGTCCTAAACATCTATTTATATGGTACTCCAGACATGGTCTGGTTCTATTGCGAAATATAGTATCCTTACATTTTCTTAGAGGAAATATTTTGTTTATGATACTGAATGTTTGTCTTGCAGCATTGGCAGAAGTATATGGTCCAAAATATTTACATTTATTTTTTTTCACTACCTTTCTGGTCAATTGGAGCCTTGGATATGGATGGCTATAATCTAATTTAAACAATAAATAGGCCTTATCATCCCTTAATACAATATTAAATTTTGGACGATACTTCTTTATTAAACTAAACTCCAATAAAAGGGCTTCTTTTTCTGATGAGGTGCAGATAAAATCAATGCAATCTATTTTTGAGACCAAAAGCCTTGTCTTCAAGGAACCAGGTTTAGCTCTAAAATATTGACTCACTCTTTTTTTTATATCCTTGGCCTTACCTATATATATAATTTCTCTGTTCTTGTCCTTAAATAGATAGACCCCAGGTAGATTGGGAAGCTTTGACAAAATAGAATCTACCT
>JALWFY010000029.1 GCA_027013815.1 Desulfohalobiaceae bacterium
TAGTTACCATTGTAGGATGAATACCAAACTCAGAGGCTATCTCTGAGGTGGTCTTTTCTTCTTTAATGGCCTCTAACGCTACCTTGGCCTTAAACCCTGCTGTATAATTCCTTCTACCTTTCATTGGCCCCCCTTATCTTCTTTTGTTTGTTGATTACCTTTTAACAAATTTACCTTAACTTGTTGAGCAGTTTTTGGGGTCCACCTCACTTCTGGTATTTTCTCACCCATCTTTCAACCTCTCCAGAATTTTCAACCCTTCTTTATCCATTTTTGAAAACGCAAATACTTTTTTGCCTAAATCTTTCAAAGAGGCTCCGATATGATAAACATCTCTGTTATCTATTATTAAGAACCTGTCATGAATATTTTTTAGTTCCTTTACTTCAATAGGCGGGTACTGGGCATTATGTTTTTTTAAATCTAGCTCAATCTGTTTTGTTATCCTTCCAACAAATATAATTGCTTTTACCTCTAATTTTCTTTTAGTTAATAAAGTAAATACGCTTTCATCTATATAATTATCTATTAAAATTATTAATTTTTTTGCTGAACGGATTAGATCACAAACAAATTTATAGGCATCAAAAATCTGTCCGTCAAAGAATATACCTTGCGTGGGAGTTTCTCCTTTAGTCTCTAATGCATTGAATAAAGCCTCAAATTTTTTATCATGTTCAATTAACCTGTATTCAACCTTTTCCAAACGAGCAAATATTTCGGCATTTTTTATTATAAATTTTCTCATGGCAACAAATGCTTTCATAATTTTTATACTGACTTCAACAGCAGTTTTACTTCTCAACACAGCGGATAGCATTGCAACACCTTGCTCAGTAAAGGCATAAGGGAGATATTTTCTATGCTTTCCTCTTCCACTTTTTAAGGTCGCAAATTGCGACCTTAAAGTTTCATATTCTTCTCTGGTTAGTTGAAACATAAAATCTTCAGGAAAACGTTCTATGTTTCTCCGAACTTGTTCTAATAGCCTTTTAGTTTCTACTCCGTAAAGTTTAGCCAGATCACTATCAAGCATTACCTGAACGCCTCTTATGGTATAAATTTTAGTTTTGATATCCTCAATGCGTATTATTTCTTCATCCATTTTCTCATGTCCCTTTTATTTTGTGCCACATATATCATTTTTACCCTTCATCATCCACATTGCCTATTTTTTTTAAAACATAATATGTATTTCTGCCTTTTCCTTTTCTTTCTATCAAGTTTTTATTAACCAGAGAATTAAGCACCTCTTTTGTTTTTGTTCCTTTTGCGTTTATTAAATTCATGGCTTGTTTTTTAGTGATTTTTTTATTGTCTAAAAGGAAAAGTAGCACTTTCTTTTCCGCACTTTCTAATCGGTCGTAATCGGTCGCAATCGTCCGTAATGGTCCGCAGATGCGACCTTTTGGGTTTCAGTTTCTTCTTGCTCATGATTAACTTTTTTAAATGTTATCCTGAAAGCGATTCCAGGCTCACCCCATTCCATTTTAATTTCCGGGTATTTTTTTAATTCATTTGCAATTAATCTTAATCCATTTCCCCATTGCTCTATAATTCCCAGTTTCTTAAATACAGGAGCAAGCATATTGTTTCTTATATCTGGAGTTAATTTAATCTTCATCTGTTACAATCTCCCAATATCCGCCCTTATCAGGACCTATTCTTTTAAGAACTCCTAATGATTTCAATTTCTCAATATTTTTATCTATAGAAGTTGAACTTATTCCAATCACTTTTGCCATTTCCTTTTTAGTTATTTTTGCATTTTCACTAACAAGAAGAAGTATTTTTATTTGACTTTCTACCAACCTTCTACCAACT
Organism: Desulfohalobiaceae bacterium; assembly: GCA_027013815.1. Lineage (GTDB taxonomy): Bacteria > Desulfobacterota > Desulfovibrionia > Desulfovibrionales > Desulfothermaceae > Desulfothermus. The sequence continues at coordinate 1,825 of JALWFY010000029.1, forward strand.
TTTTCTACCAACTTACTACCAACCCTTTCTACCAACATGTTAAGTAAGTCGGCAATATCAGGCTTTTCTTTCATATCTACTATTTTCTCCAAACTTTTCTCCGAACCTTTCTGGGTAGTTTTCTGGGTAATTTTCTGGGTAGTTATCTGGGTAGTTTTACCTAAGATATCCTGTTCATGGTCAGGCAGAGAAGGAATGATAATTTTAAATACATCTTTTTCTATCATCTTTCACCCTTCACCCTTCATAATTCAGAATTCACCCTTTATCCTTTATCCTTCAGAATTTATCTCTATTTTCTCCAGATTTTCAAGTATCAATCTATTTAATCTCTCTTCTTCTTTTAACTGATCTAAAAACTCTGACTTTTTGTATTGGATAGGCAATTTAAACTCTCTCTACCATTGTAGGTCTTTCTTCAAATGCTATAAAATTCATTATTAATTTCACCAATTGCTCTTTTTGTTCAGGTGGACTTGCTGCTACAAGATAGCAAAGAGCTGTTAGGGTATTGCTGTTAAATTTAGTAAAAAGTTCTTGTTTTGAGATATTTTCATATAAAAATTACAAAAACAAAAGCGCGCCAATTCTCTTGTTTCCATCTACAAACGGATGATTTTTTATGACTAAATAAAGTAAATTTGCGGCTTTTTCCTCAAATGAAGGATAAAGTTCTTTACCGCCAAAACTTTGATAATATGATTTCAAGTAAACCTTTTACCTCTTTTGCAGTAAGAGAAGGGGAGTTAATATTGTCTTTTATAAACTTGACAGTATTTACAAGCTCTTTTAATTTTTCTTTTGTAAGTCTTTTTTCATTGATTACATAGCCCTTAACAAGGTAATTTTTCAAAACATTTGTTGCCTAGATTCTAAACTTAGTTGCTTTTTTAGAATTTACACGGTAACCAACGGCGATAATTACATCAAGGTTAAAATATTCAATTGTTCTTTTTACTTTTCTCTTACCCTCAATTTGAACTGTTGCAAATTTTGCAACAGTTGAATCTCTTTCTAACTCACCGAAGCAAAGCTTCGGTGAGTTTGGCCTTTCAGGCCAAATGTTTAAATAAGGAATATTTCCTTATTAAAAAATATGCGTAAGCACTAAGCGGAACTTTAGTTCCGCTGATTCAAAAATATTTCTAATATGTCTTGAAATAAATGATTTATCTTTTTCAAGTAAGGTGGCAATTTGATTAAGACTCAGCCAAATTGTTTCTTCCTTTAGCTGAACTTCAATTTTTTTATCCTTATCCTCAAAAATCACTAACTGATTTTCATCCTTCATCTTTCACCCTTCACCCTTCATAATTCAGAATTCATCCTTCAGAATTTATCTCTATCTTCTCCCTTAATCCTCATAAGTACAATGGCTAATTTTTCATCAGCATTCCATTTGCTCCTTTTCATAGGCAATCATCCCAAATGATTTCTAAAAGTTAGAGTTTACAACCTTCATAACACTTTCCTCGATTCTAACTCTACCTTCTTTTTGTGTCCAATCCATTTGGGAGCAGTATATTTTATCCTCTATTGCAAAATTAAAATTACACTCAAATTGTTGACAAAAATTGTTACATAACATACGTATGTTTAAAAAAAATAATACAAGATATAACGTTCTAGGTACCTTTAAGGTTTAAAAGGGAATCCGGTGTAAATCCGGAGCCGGCCCGCGGCTGTAACCAAGGACGAAAGCCGCAATATGCCACTGGAAAGCAGAAGTTTTCTGGGAAGGCGCGGTGAGTAGGAAGATCTGGAAGCCAGAAGACCTGCCTGGGATTTTGCCTTTAGGTTAGACGAGGTTTATTTTAACCTAAAGAAGAACTTTCAGAAAAATTTGGGGATAAAACGGGAATCCCTAAATCGCTTTTATGCGGTTTAGGGATTTTTTTGTTTAAAATCCATAAGAAAGGGAAATCATGAAATCAAAGTAAAAATAGAAAACTTGTTTGATAAATATTACTATGAAAAACCAGAATATCCTCTTCCTGGTAGATCTGTGTATGTAGAATATACGTTTAACTTTTAGAAATAATCAAAACAAATGATAAATGTAAAAAAATCTCTTATCAACAATAAGATACCCTGCTTTTTTTCAAAGAAATACAAACCAACAAGGAGATTATAAAGGCAGGTAAAGACAAAAAATTTAAAAAACATGTCGTTGGGTTAATATAAGGAAATTTCTATTTTATCTAATGGTGGTGTCAATGGAAAGACTGTTTTTTAACTGGGCGTGTATTTTTTATACACTTTCATATTTGACTGCATTATTAAGGAAAAAGACCCTGTGTTATTTTAGTTTTTTTCTGGGAATATTTATTAATTTGATATCAGTTAGTATATGTTTGTATCACAGTTTACCCTTAGTCCCTGTATTTCAAAAATCTCCTTTTATACCCCTTGTCTTTGCTATTGTATCTATCTTTTTTACAAAAAAAGAGGATAGAAACATATTGACTATCTATATTACAGGCACTGTTTGTTTTTTATCTATATTGTACTCTCTCTTTCCAAAGGACTATTATTTACCATTTTTACAGACCAAAACTGTTTTTGCATTTTTATTTTTTATTTGTGCTATAATTGGAATAAATTTTTATCTCCTTGCAGGGATAATGTCCTTAAAAAAGCTTATCTCAAAGGATTTGATAGACCTTGGACAATCAACTATAAATAAGGCCATTATATGGGGTATATTTTTTCAAACTATTTCCATGTTTTCAGGAGAAATATGGTCTTATATAATTTCTGGTTCTCCAATTGTTTTTAAAGATGCCTCAGTACTGGCATATACCAGTATATGGTTTTATTATATTGGATTTTTGCATTTGTATTTACTAAAAAAAATAAATATATATCAAAAAAATATATTTCTTATAACGGGTATAGTAATTGTATTTCTATTTTTTCTATACCCTGAGACAGGACCATTTACTATTCCAGGATTGTTGCCATGAATTGTATAAAAAATTTATGGAATATAATGGGAAATATTTATATTAGCGTATATCTTATTTTATTTATTATAATAGATTTATCTATTGGATACTTTTTTATTAAAAATTATCCAAATATATTTTCTAAAATAAATGATATTGGATTGATTAACTGGATAAATACCTATGGGTTGTCTTATATAGGATATACATTTTGGTTCTTTTTGTTTTTAATATTATTGTTTTTATTTTCAATAAACATGTTTATCTGCACTACACAAAAAGTAAACCAAATACTAACGTCAAACTACTACAAAAATAGATTAACTAGGCTATCACCTCATATTATGCATTATGCAGTGATTTTTATTTTATGTGGATTTTTAGTAAATTATCTATTCTCTGATACAAAAACAGTAATTTTAATCCCCAATAAAAAAATAAAAGTGTTTAATGACCTATCTCTGAGTTTAAAAAATTTACACATTAGATATTATATGGGGAATAGACTGTCTTTTTTAGATAAAAAGGCCCTTTCATGTAGAGCAAAGATCAAAATACAATCCCCTAAAAAAACTGTATATAAAAGCATATCTATAAATTCACCAGGTGTATACTGGATCTATACCTTACATCTCAGGGATTTTTCCCCAAAAACTAAATTCGCCATGAGTTCAAAAAAATATATACTCTTAACTGTAAAAAAAGATTATGGCATATATATTTATCTATCAGGTACATTGATCTTTATTTTTGGACTTTTTATATACGTCATGATCTGAACTAAGTTTAATAAAAAGAAAACTAAGACAAGCTGTTTAAGACCGCCCTCTGTATCAGAATAGATTCTACACAGTATTTTTTGGTTCAGTGTCCCTCCCCTTTGAGCTGACACTGAACCAGTAATCACTGGCAAATCACCACCAAACAAGATCAAAACGATCAAGGTTCATAACTTTGTTCCAGGCAACCACAAAGTCTTGTATAAATTTTTCTTGGTTGTCATCTTGGGCATAAAATTCTGCTTGAGCACGTAATTGGGAATTGGATCCAAAGACCAAATCAACTCGAGTACCAATCCACTTCCTCTCTCCAGTTTTACGATCATAGGCTTCAAAGAGTTGGGCCTCTTTTAGAGTGGGTCTCCATTCCACACTCATATCCAAAAGATTTACAAAGAAGTCATTGGTAAGGACACCAGGTGTATTAGTAAGTACGCCATAAGAAGTATTGTTATAAGTGGCCCCAAGTACACGCATTCCTCCTATAAGCACAGTCATCTCTGGCACACTAAGTGTGAGTAACTGAGCCTTGTCAATCAACGCCAATTCTGCTGGAAAATCACAGCCTGGTCTAATATAATTTCTAAAACCATCTGCCACTGGTTCTAGATAATTAAATGATTCAATATCAGTCTGCTCTTGAGTGGCATCACTACGTCCTGGGAAAAAAGGGACTTTAACATTAAAACCAGCTAAACGAGCTGCTTCTTCCACTGATGCATTTCCTCCAAGGACAATAAGATCCGCCATGGAAACCCGTTTTTCGTTGCCATAAGCGTTATTAAATTCCTTTTGGACTTTCTCAAGCACTTCAAGGACCCCTGCAAGTTGTTCAGGCTGGTTAACTTCCCAGTCTTTTTGAGGCATCAAACGTATGCGAGCACCATTGGCGCCTCCTCGCTTATCTGAAGAACGGAATGTGGAAGCAGCTGACCATGCAGTGTAAACCAATTGGGTTATGGAAAGGCCTGAATCAAGAATTTTCTTTTTCAGCATCTCAATATCCTCTTCATCAATTAAAGGATAGTCCACTGGGGGAAGAGGGTCCTGCCATATCAAATCTTCATCTGGGACTTCAGGACCAAGATACCTTGACTTTGGACCCATATCACGATGGGTAAGTTTAAACCACGCACGAGCAAAGGCATCGGCCAACTCATTAGGATTATCCCGAAATCGTTTTGCAATAGGTCCATATATTGGGTCCATACGTAAGGCCAGATCAGTTGTGAGCATAATAGGTTTATGGAGTTTTTTAGGATCATGGGCATCTGGCACCATGTCCCTAGGTTCTGGATTTACTGCTACCCATTGGTATGCCCCAGCAGGACTTTTTTCCAGATTCCACTCATATTTAAACAACAGTTTAAGAAAGGTATAATCCCATCTAACAGGATTTGGGGTCCACGCACCCTCAAGACCACTGGTAATGGTGTGAGGGCCCTTGCCACTACCATATGTATTCTTCCATCCCAACCCCTGTTCTTCTAAAGGGGCAGCCTCTGGTTCTGGACCAAGATAGTCTTCAGGATCAGCAATACCATGACATTTACCAAAGGTATGACCACCTACAATTAAGGCTACTGTCTCTTTGTCATCCATACCCATACGCTTGAAACTTTCACGGATATCCTCTGCAGCAGCCAGCACATTGGGCTCACCATTGGGACCTTCAGGGTTCACATAAATTAGACCCATCTGAACTGCAGCAAGGGGTTTTTCCATTCTCCTGCCCTCACTGTGTCGCTCATCTCCTAACCACTCTGCTTCTGGTCCCCAGTAGGTATCTTCCTCTGGTTCCCAGATATCCACACGACCTCCACCAAAGCCAAAAGTCTTAAATCCCATATCCTCCAATGCCACATTACCAGCTAAAATCATCAAATCAGCCCAAGATATTTTATTTCCATATTTCTTTTTTATAGGCCAAAGTAGACGACGAGCCTTGTCTAAGTTCACATTATCTGGCCAGCTATTTACAGGTGCAAATCGTTGACTACCTGTATTTCCCCCGCCACGCCCATCAAAAACACGATAAGTACCTGCGCTGTGCCAGGCCATGCGAATAAAAAAAGGGCCATAATGACCATAATCAGCTGGCCACCAGTCCTGGGACTCTCTCATAAGATCACGAAGTTCATTTTTTAATGCCTCATAGTCAAGATCACCAAAGGCCTCTGCATAATTAAAATCTTCATCTACTAGATTTATCCCAGGTGGATTTTGACAGAGTATCTTCAAGTTCAGTTGATTTGGCCACCAATTCCGAATCATATTGCCACCTAAGGTGACATGCTTGTAAAAATCCTCTGTTACTGGACACTTAGTTTTTTCCCTCATCTCTCTCCCCCTTTTTTTCAAAATTTTTTATATAACACCCTTTATCCTTATATTTATTGTTGAGATTGCTTTTCTGTTTGCTGGCTTTTTATTCTAGGCCCTGGTGTTATTTTTGGTGATTAAACTATATACAATTTAGCAAAAAACTACCCTGAAATTTTCTCTATATACACGATCCAAACCTGTTAGATTTATAGGCTACAAAAAAATTGGTGTGAGGATAATTTTTATTTAAAAAATTATACAACCTATTAAGGATCAGCTTTTGTAGCAAGGGTTTTAATTAAAAGAGAGTTATACATACTAAAAATATACCAAGTTTTTTTATAAATATCAATACCAAGAAAAAATTTTTACCTTTAAATAAAATTTTTTTAATGTCTGATATTTCATAATTTACCTATTGGGTATAGTTTTTTAATAATGAGGTAGACCTCAAAAAATGCTCAAAAAATTAACTTGACTTTGTTTGGGGGATTCTGCCTTGGAAGGACAAAATAGCTTTAAAAGCCATTTAAGGAAAAAAAAAGCTACATCAAAAATAACCTAACACTAATTTAAAAACACTTCCTTCAATAAATTGTTTAGTCATTTCCAATTTAAAGATAATTTACAAACTAAAAAATGAAATATTTTAATAAAAATGAAAAAATCCCTTGAACCTCCCCCATGGTTCCTATAGAATTGACACAGTTTATTTTTAATCTTTAACCTAGATTAGTGATTAACATATTTAGATAAATCAACAAATCTTCAACAAGGAGAGGACATGGAGACTGAGCAAAAGGGAGTCTTAAAAGGCAATGTCCTGGTAATGGAAGATGATCCCATAATCTCAGAGATTACCAAGACATTCTTAGAGGAAATTGGATTCAAAGTAAAGGTTTGTTCAAATGGAGAACAGGCCATTAAAAGATATACAGAACAAATATCCATTGGAAATAAATTTGATATAGTAATAATGGACCTCACCATACACGGAGGAATGGGTGGGGAGAAGGCAATCCAAAAAATCCTAGAAATAGACAAAGGGGCCAATGTCATAGTTACAAGTGGGCATTGTAATAATCCTCTTATTGAACACTTTAGAGACTATGGTTTTGTTGGCAAGCTAATTAAACCATTTAGTTTAGATAAACTAAAAGAGGAGGTCTATAAAATAATAAGGTAGATGATTTCCCGCTATTTTTTTAATTTAGCCCCCTTTTTTTTGCTATGACCTCTAAATTTTCTTCTGCATCCGATGGCCTCAAATAAATAGGAGACAGGGGGCTTGTAGAATATTCAATCTTAGATGAGTATTTAATCAGTGATTCAAGAGAAGGTCTATCAAATACAGGGTCCAGTACTGTAATTGGCCATTTATCAAACAATTCTACATACCTCCTTACTCCACTTCCCAAGACATAGACCTCACCCTTATGAGTATCAAACAGGTCCTTTACTTTGTCCAACTTACATACCTTGGGAGGATGTAGGGGAGATATTGGGTCTGGACCAACAAACCCTTGAACATATACCAGATTTATTTTTGCATACAGTATGACAAAGACCCTTCCCTTGACACTCAAAAAGGCATTATGTGCAAGGAGATCTAAATAATTTATACCCCCCATTGGGATATTCCTTGACATGGAGATACCTGTAAGTATGGAAATGGAAATCCTAAGCCCTGTAAATGAGCCTGGCCCAATAACACATGCCAGTCTATTAATATCTGCAAGATCACTGTCTATTACTTTTAGACAACTATTTATCAACTTAGGTGTCAATACAATACCCTGTCTCTCTGCCCTGGTCTCCATTCCACATAGGAGCCCAGTTCCATCACCTATGGCCAGTTGAATATAATCTTCTGAAGAATTTACACAAAGAGTCTTTTTTTCCTGATTGGTCATCTATTTATTTCCAATTATCCTATGAATATCGTTATAAACTGCTAGCATCATCAATGCGATTAGCAATGTGAGCCCTATTTTTACTGCTATTTCCTTGACCCTAGGACTTAGTGGACGCCTCATGATCATTTCAAGAAAATAAAACAGCAAATGTCCTCCATCTAATACAGGGATAGGCAATAGATTTAATAGTCCTAAATTAATGCTAATGAGTGCAGTCAATCCAAGTAAATCCCATATCCCGGCCTTTGCCTCTTGAGACACCAATTGGGCAATCATTATTGGACCGCCAATATTTTCCACTGGAACCACCCTTTCTATCAACTTAACAATCCCTTCCACAGTAAGTTTAGTAACTACCCATGTCTGGTCAATAGATGATGTAAGGGCCTGGTATGGTCCTAGGTTTAAATGGGTCCATTCATTTGCCGCTATAATACCGATCCTAGGAACCTTGACCTGTTCTCCAAATATGTTTTTTGCAACCTCAATCTTTGGAACAATTTTAAACAAAAGTGTCCTATCCTGCCTTTTAATCTTAATCAATAGGGGATATTTTTTTGCCTTAGATACCACCTCCACTATGTCCTGCCAGTATTTTGTCTTCTTCCCATTGATCTCAATTATCTTATCACCTTTTTTTAGCCCTGCGAGCTTTGCAGGAGATCCATCTACTATACCCCCTATCTTTGTGGTAAGGACCTGCTGTCCAACGTTTAAAAAGATCAAAAAGTAGAGTATCCACGCAAGTATCAAGTTAAATATAGGGCCGGCAGCAACCACTAATATCCGTTGTATAGGAGGTCTTTTAGAAAAATCCTCTTTTTCTGTAAATCTTGGGTCATATTCTTCGTCTTCTTCCCCATATAATTTCACATACCCACCCAAAGGGATAACAGAAATCTTATATTCTGTTTTTCCCCAAGTAAATCCCACAAGCTTTTTTCCAAACCCAAGAGAAAAGACCTTGACTCCAATCCTTAATATTTTGGCCACCAAAAAATGTCCTAATTCATGGAAGAATATCAAGAGCCCAAGGACAAATATCACTGCTAATATACTGACCATTTTTTAAAGCCTCTCTATTAATCTTTGAGCTTCTATCCTAGAAATTGCATCTACTTCAAGGATGTCTTCTATTGAAGAAATATTAACCCCTTTGTGCGCATCTAATACCATATTGTTTAACTTGATTATGTCCAAAAAAGAAATCTTATTACTTAAAAATGCATCTACTGCAACTTCATTTGAACCATTTAATACAATTGGATAGCTCTCACCCATTTCAAGGGCCTTGGTGGCAAGACCAAGCATTGGAAAGGTCTCATTGTCTGGTGGATAGAAACTCAGTTTCCCTATGTTGCACAAATCCAGTTTCAAGTCCTTTAATGGCAACCTCTTAGGGAAATTAAGGGTATAGGCTATGGGGATAGCCATATCAGGAATCCCCATATGGGCAAATATTGACCCATCCTGAAATTCCACCATGGAATGCACTATACTCTCCCTATGGATCACTACTGATATTTCATCTAAACTAGCACCATAAAGATAATGGGCCTCTATTACTTCTAACCCTTTATTCATCAAGGTGGCAGAATCTACTGTTATCTTTGCTCCCATTGACCAATTGGGATGGGACAGGGCCATCTTGGGTGTAACGGTCTTTAAAAATTCCCTTTGTTTACCAAAAAAAGGCCCACCTGAGGCAGTTAAAATAATTTTCTCAACTCCCTCAAAGCCACGGGGATTCATTATTTGAAATATTGCATTGTGTTCAGAATCTATTGGAAGGATAGATGCATTAGACTTCTTGCAAACCCTTTTAATAATTGGTCCAGCCAAGACCAAAGATTCTTTATTGGCAAGTGCAACTACCTTGCTCTTTTCCAAACTACTTATAGTGGGGATTAGGCCCGCTGCACCTGATTGTGCCTGGACCACTATATCCGCATCATCTAATGTGGCTATCTCTTTATATCCACTGATACCAACTAAGATTTCAGGGCTATATCCATCAACCAAAAATCCCTTTAATTCTTCTACAAGTTCTTCATTTTTAACACAAAGATAAATGGGACGAAATTTATTTGCTTGCTGGGCAAGTTTATATACATTTTCTCCCCCAGCTAAAGCAATTATCTGAAAAATATCCTGGGCTTTCTCAATAACCCTTAAGGTGGTTTGGCCTATTGAGCCAGTAGAGCCTAAAATAGAAACCTTTCGCCTTAAAGGAAGGTTATATGCCTTATCTAATGAAGAAATATATTCCATGGCTAGTAAAACACCTCTTGAGGATTAAAAGAATGGATTTAGTAGCTTAATTGTAATAAAATACAAGGGACAGACAAATAATAGGCTGTCTATCCTGTCTAAAATACCTCCATGACCTGGCAAGAGCGCACCTGAGTCCTTTACTTCTAAATACCGCTTTAAGGCCGACTCAAACAAGTCCCCCAGTTGAGCACCTAAATTCAATACAATGGCTAAGATCAAAAGGTTATACCATTTTGTATGTAGTACTATACTACCAAATAATAAAGTGAATACTAAACATCCCAAAAAACTACCAATAGACCCCATCCATGTCTTTTTAGGGCTCACCTTTATCCACAGTTTTGTACTCCCCCACCATGTACCAGCATAATAGGCACAGGTATCTGAGATAAAAGTTGCTCCAAGTACTAGGACTATTTCCCATCTACTAATGAATTGAAAGAATTGGAGTACAAATGGAATATAAATAATTCCTAAAAACACCAATTGGAGGACCTGCCATGAGATCTTTTTTCCAAATCCATATGCAAACAAAAAGATCAAATTAATGATCCAAAAATAGATTATAACTAAATATTCAACAGGCAGTGGGGAAAAATTGTTAAACACCAAGGGAATGGATAAAATAATTCCTAGTATCTTTAAAAATAAAAGCCCATTTTCCCCATTAGATAGAGCGCCCCGTCCATAAGTGCGAGGATTAGGATTTTCTGAATGAACCATATGGGAGGGGTCTAAATCCTTTTCCAATCTAACTAGGTTTATTCCCTCAAATAGTGAGATAAACTCCCAGATTCCAAGGACACTTACAAAAAATATAAGCAATTGAAGTGAAAATCTCGATCCATATATTATAACCCAACAAAGTATTGGAAGTAAAACAAGACTGGTTATTATCCTCTTAATATGTGAACTCATGAAAAACCTTTCTGATTTTTAGATCCCCCCAAATCTCCTATGCCTTTTAGAATAATCCTCAAGGGCCTTATGTAATTCCTGTTCATTAAAATCGGGCCAGAGCACAGGGGTAAAATACAGTTCTGAATATGCTGATTGAAATAATAGATAATTACTCAAGCGTAGCTCCCCACTGGTCCTGATTATCAAATCTGGGTCAGGTTGACCCTTTGTGTATAAAAAGTCCTTAAATATATCTTCATCTAAATCCTCAGGAGAGATACCCTGTCTTATTATCCCTTTACATGCCTCTATTATTTCCTCTCTTCCAGAATAATTCAACGCAAGATTTAAGACCATCTCCTTGCAATGTCTTGTCTTTTCTATGGTAAATTCCACGGCCTTTCTTGCAGCAAAAGGCAACTGACTATAATTTCCCAGTATGTTTAACCTAATAGATTGTTCAACTAAGGATTTATATTCTTTATTTAAAAAATTCACTAGTAGATCAAACAAAAATCTCACTTCATCCTTGGGACGTTTCCAATTCTCTTTAGAAAAGGTATACAGGGTAAGATATTTTATATTTAGTTTTCTACACTCTTCAACTATTTTTTTTGCCACCTTAGTACCCTGTCTGTGTCCTTCATACCTCTTAAGTCCCCTTTTTTTTGCCCAGCGTCCATTACCATCCATTATAATAGCAAGATGAATTAGTGGTGGCTCATGATTTTGTTCGCTCATAACAATCCCTATCATCCTTTAAAGAAAAAAATTATGGATTTTAAATTTTGTATGTTGGATTGATACTTATCAGTTTCGGCTTTAATTCCTAAATCCAAAATTCAAAATCCATAGTTCAAAATTTTTTCAGTAGATACATTAGCTTAGGCCTTGAAATTATATTTCCATAATCTCTTTTTCTTTTTCATTAAAGAGTTCTTCTGCTTTTTTAATATATTTATCTGTAATCTTCTGTATCTCTTCCTGTCCAGAAAACAAATCGTCCTCTGTTATTTCCTTATTGTTCTTCATCTTTTTTAGGGTCTCATTGCCCTCTCTTCTTATATTCCTGATAGCGATCTTTGCGTCTTCTGTGTACTTTTTTGCCACCTTGACTAGTTCCTTTCTCCTCTCTTCAGTAAGTGGGGGAATATTTATCCTGATCATCTTTCCATCATTTATTGGTGTAAGTCCCAAATCAGATTTCATAATCCCCTTTTCCACATCTGATATTGAATTCCTGTCCCAGGGCTGTATAGCAATGGTCCTACTATCAGGAATGGAAATAGATGCCACTTGTTTTAGTGGTGTAGGAGTATTATAATAATCGATCAAAATATCCTCAACTAATGAGGCTGAAGCCCTTCCAGTGCGAAGTTTATTAAAATCTTTTAATAATTTTTCGCAGGCCTTTTTCATCTTATTTTCGCACTCTTTAAATACCTTTTCCATCACACACCTCCTTTAACCAGAGTACCCACATTATCGCCCATAACTACCCTTTTAATGTTGTGCCTTGTGAGAAGATTGAATACCACAATAGGTAGGCCATTGTCCATACATAAAGATATGGCTGCAGAATCCATTACCTTGAGTCCTTTTTTTAAGACATCTATGTATAATATTTCAGAAAATCTCTGTGCAGAACTGTCTTTTTCTGGGTCTTTATCATAAACCCCATCCACACGGGTGGCCTTTAATAAAACGTCTGTTTTCAATTCCATGGCCCTTAAAGCTGCTGCAGTATCAGTGGTAAAATACGGATTTCCTGTGCCAGCAGCGCATATAACTATCCTCTTTTTTTCCAGATGCCTAAGCGCCCTTCTCCTGATATATGGCTCAGCTACTTCCTGCATCCTGATTGCGGTCATAAGTCTTGTTGGAAGCCCAAGGCTCTCTAATCTATCCTGGAGTGCAAGCCCATTCATAACTGTGGCCAACATACCCATATAATCCGCCTGTGCCCTATCCATCCCCTTTGCAGAAGAAGATACCCCCCTAAAAATATTTCCACCACCAATTACAAGGGCTACCTCAACGCCCAATCTTGCCACCTCAGCTATGTCCTGGGAAATATTATCAATAGAGGTTATGTCTATGCCATATTTGTTTTCTCCTGCCAGGGCCTCTCCGCTAAGTTTTAATAACACCCTTTTGTATCTTATTTTCTCCATGATTCGCTCCTTTTTTTACAAAAAAAAAAGGGCCTTACGGCCCTTTTTCTATCCAATGTCCTCCCCAACCTCAAATCGCACAAACCTTCTAATCACTATCTTTTCCCCTAACACAGAGACCAATTCATTCAACAGGTCCTGAATGGTTATGGAATCGTCCCTAATATAGGGTTGCTCTAATAGACAGACCTCTTTGTAAAACTTTTTTAATTTTCCCTCTACTATCCTTGGAATAATATTCTCAGGCTTGCCCTCAGACTTTGCCTGATTGGAGTAAATCTCTTTTTCCTTTTCCAATACCTCTTCTGGAACATCCTCTGAAGAGACATATGCTGGATTTGCAGCAGCTATCTGCATGGCAACATTTTTGGCAAATTCTTGAAATTTATCACTCTTGGCAACAAAATCTGTTTCACAGTTGATTTCAACTAATACACCGATCTTTCCGTTCATATGGATATATGACCCCACCATACCTTCTGATGCAGTCTTGCCTGCCCTTTTTTGGGCCTTTGAAATCCCCTTTTCCCTAAGCCAGGCCACTGCCTTTTCTTCATCTCCTGAAGAGGCCTCCAGGGCCTTTTTACAATCCATCATACCTGCCCCGGTCTTGTCCCTAAGTTGTTTCACCATCTTAGCTGTTATCTTCATCTTTTTCTCCCTCCACTTGAGTTTCTTCTTTATTTCCCTCTAATGTCTCCTCCACCTCCCCTTGATTTTCATCTAAGTCCTGCTTTTCTTTCACTTCTTCTTCCTCTTTCCTCCTTGCAGAACCTTCTATACAAGCATCTGCAATCTTAGAGGTAAAGAGCTTAATGGCCCTAATAGCATCATCATTTCCTGGAATTATATAGTCAATTACATCTGGGTCACAATTGGTATCTGTAATAGCCACAATTGGTATTCCCAGTTTATTAAATTCCTTAACTGCGTTCTCTTCTTTTTTTGGATCAACTATAAATCCTACTTGAGGATACTCTTCCATATCCCTAATACCACCAAGGGCATTTTGTAATTTTTTTAACTTTCTCTCCATCCTGATGATCTCTTTTTTAGGGAACCTGTTTATACTTCCATCCTCAAACATCTCCTCCAGCTCTTTCATCTTTTCAATGCGCTGTTTTATGGTCTTAAAATTTGTAAGGGTCCCCCCGAGCCAACGATGCACCACATAAAACATATTGCACCGCTCTGCCTCTTCCCTTACTATGTCTTGGGCCTGTCTTTTTGTCCCAACAAAAAGGACCTTACCACCATTTGCAACCACATCTGACACAAATTCATAGGCACGGTCAAACAAAGGTATGGTCTTTTGTAAGTCAATAATATGTATTCCCTTTCTGGCTCCAAATATAAAGGGTTTCATCTTGGGATTCCATCGTCTGGTCTGATGACCAAAATGCACACCTGATTCTAGCATCTCCTTCATGGTTATTCTTGGCATAATACCTCCTTTGGGTTTTTCCTCCACCCTGGCAAGCTATGTGCCCATCTTAAAACCCTCATAAGACGGGACCCAAAGTCCTGGCCTAGGTGTGTGGGATTGAAATGAAAAACAAAATTATCTAAACTAAAAAAAAATAGTTTGCAAGCCAAAATTCTGGCTAAATCTCAAGAACTATATCACTCCTCTTGTACTACTTTGTTTATTAGGGTTCCAAGCCCTTCTATTTCCACATGTACCTCGTCACCTGGGACCAACTCACCTACCCCAGGCGGAGTACCAGTCAAAATCACATCACCAGGCATTAAGGTCATTATCTGGGAGATATAACTCAATAATTCATAAGGGTTTATTATCATATCAGAGGTCCTACCCTCTTGTTTTAGCTCCCCATTTACCTTTGTCTGGATCAATAGGTCATCCATTTCCTTGAACTCAGTCTCTATCCAAGGTCCCACTGGACAAAAGGTATCAAACCCCTTTGCCCTGGTAAACTGAGAATCCTTTTGCTGAAGATCCCTTGCTGTCACATCATTTGCACAGGTAAAACCAAATATATGCTTTGGAGCATCCTCCACTGAAATATTTTTCCCTTGTTTTCCAATTACAACTGCCAACTCCCCTTCATAGTGCACATTTTTTGACATCTTGGGGTACATAATATTCTCTCCTGTGCCAATTACAGAGGAAGGGGGTTTTAAGAACAACATTGGCTCCTCAGGTATCTCCATTCCAAGTTCCTTTGCATGGGCATTGTAATTTAACCCTATACAAATTATTTTTGTTGGAACAACAAGGGGCAGTAGTTGTAAATCTTTTAGGGGTATAGGCCCATATTTTTTTAAACCCTTGTCTAGGGGATATACTTGATTTTCTGAAATTGCTCCATAAAAAGACTTGCCTTGACAATATGCCCTAATTAATTTCATGATATCTTCCTTTAAATTAAAAACTAATTAAACTCCAATAATTACAGGGATCACCACAGGATCTCTCTCCAATGTCCGCCTAAAGTATCTCCTCAAAGAATTCTTTACCTTTTTCTTTAGACTCGACTTAGAGATCTTTCCTGTTTTTTCATATATGTCTAACACGATCTCCTCTGCCTCTTCTAAGATATAAGAATATTCCTGTTCAAATATAAAACCCTTTGACTGAAGTTTAGGTCCAATTAATATCTCCCCTGTCCCATTGTCCAGCACCATAATTAATATAACCAATCCTTCGTCTGCCAAGAGCTGTCTTTCTTTTAAAATAGTTGTGCCAACGTCCCCAACACCTTTGCCATCCACCAGCACAACATTTGCAGGAAAACTCTCTTCAAACCTTATCCCGTGCTTTAAAAAAGTAATTGGATTCCCGTCTTCAATCACCAGTGCCCTTTCTGGGGCCACCCCACACTCTATAGCCAGATTTTTGTGCTTTACAAGGTGTCTGTATTCCCCATGGATAGGTATAAAGAACTTTGGATTCACAGTCTTTAACATGAGTTTGAGCTCTTCTTTGTGCGCATGGCCAGAGGCATGTACATCTTGTACTTTTTCATATAATACCTCTGCACCTAATTTATACAATTTATTTATAACAGAGGTAATTGCCTTGGTGTTACCTGGGATAAACCTAGAAGACATAATAACTGTATCACCTGAATGGATCCTCAAATGTCTATGGCTACCTTCAGCAAGCCTTGTAAGTGCACTCATTGGCTCGCCTTGAGACCCGGTAACTAAGAGTACCACTTCCTCGTCCTTTAAGGAATTTAACTCTTCCAAAGGACACAGATAATCTTCATCTAGTTTTAATAACCCCAACCTCCTGGCTATTTCAACATTGGAAACCAAGCTCCTTCCACTAATTGCCATCTTCCTGTTTAGGCTCTTTGTTAACTCAAATATCTCTTGAATCCTCTGTATATGACTAGAAAAAAGGGTGATCAATATCCTGCCCTTGGCAATTTGAAAGATCTTCTCCAAAGAAGCCATGACCTCCCTCTCAGTCAGGGCAAACCCTTCTAATTCCACATTTGTGGAATCTGACAACAACAAGATCACCCCATCTTTTGAGAAATCCCCAATCCCTTGGAGATCTGTCTTATGCCCACCCAATGGGTTTCTGTCTATTTTAAAGTCACCAGAGTGCACTATCTTTCCAACAGGGGTCTCAATACCCAGTGCATATCCTTGGATAATAGAATGACATACAGGAAAGAACTGAAACCTTAAGTCTCCAATCTCTACTCTATCCCTTGGAAGGATTTGATTTAATTTGAGATTTCTTGCATCAGAAAGATTATAATCCTTTATTTTATTTTCAACTAGTGCCAGAGTAAATGTGGAACCATATATTGGTACATCTATGTCCTTCATAAGCCAGGGGAGTGCGCCTATGTGGTCCTCGTGTCCATGGGTCAACACTATGCCTTTTAATTTATCCCTTTTGGACAAAATAAAATCAAGCCTTGGTATCACCACATCAACGCCATAATGAAAGGTATCAGGAAACATAAGTCCACAATCTATCAAAACACCTGTTTCCTCTGTCTCTAAATAAAGACAATTTATTCCTATCTCTCCTAAACCTCCTATAGGATATATTGTTACCCTCTCTTTTTCATTACCCATTTAACTAACTCCAAATATTTTTGTTGCATATATTCCCTTGTACGTTTTTTTAGCTCCTCTCTTTTCTTAATATTACATTCCTTTGGCCATGAAAGAGGAGGAAATGATCTAATATACACCTTTCTGGGCCTCACCCAAATAGACCCTCTAGGGAGACATTCATTGCTACCATATATTATAACAGGGACCATCTCCAATCCCAGTTTAATTGCAAGTATAAACGCCCCTGTTTGAAATTCTTGTAGATTCATTGATTTTGTGTTTCTAGTGCCCTCAGGGAATAAGAGCACTGACTCCCCTTGTTTTAATCTTTCCACTGCGTGATTTAAGTCTTTAAGTGCCTTTCTCATATTGTCCCGATGGATAGGTATGTGCCCAGCACAGAGCATTCCCCGTCCAAACAAGGGGATCTTAAATAGGGTATGTTTTGCCACAAATCTAGGAGCATGCCCTTTAAATATGCTCATGATTATTGGAACATCTAGGTGGGAGAGGTGATTTGATACAAATACATAACACTTGTCTTTGTCTAAAGGGGAGAGGTCTGCGTCTATTTTTATACCTGATCCCCAAACAATGGACCTTGCCCACAAATACTCAATTTTTTTAATTAATGGGCTCTTTTTTGAAAATAGACTCACAATAATCACCAAAGACGAACATACTATACTTGAAAAAATAACCGTTGGAATAAAGATTAAATTCCTAAGGATATATGAGACTCTGTACATGAAATCTGCTCTTATGCTTAAAAAATTTTGGATTTTAAATTTTAGATGTTGGATTAATATTCATTTTACTGTGAATTGTGAGCAGTGAACTGTCAATGTTTTATACACCTATTCTACCTTGAACATAGAACATAATTTAAAATCCATAATCCAAAATTCAAAACCTTTTCAGATCGAGCCTTATAACAGGGTTTACAGTTTGCCTTTGACCTTAAAGTGAAGCTCTGCTTCACTTTATAGTGGCCTTTCAGGCCATTTTTAATAAGGAATAAATCCTTATAATAGGCGTAAGACCTTAGAAGTGGAACTCCGTTCCACTTCTAAGGTTGAAAGGTACTTATTTTTTACTAAAAATGCAACTCAAATAACCCCTCATCAGTCCATAGGAAGCAAAAAAACAATCTATCACTCTTGTTTATCCCTTATTTTTTTCCAGAAATACCAAATCACCAAAAATATTGCCACTAGGACTGCTAACTTGATGCCTGTAATATTCCATTTAGCAAGACCTACCCCAAATAAATAACCAGCCCCATAGTATGAAATTGCCCACAAGATACCACTCAAGGAAGAATATATTAAAAATAGCCCCTTTTTCATATTAAGGAGACCTGCCACAAAAGGAACTACAGGTCTGGTAAATCCAATAAACCTACCCAAAAAAATGCTCACAGGCCCAAACCTTTGAAAGAAATCTTCTCCTTTTTTAATATATATACCATATTTTTTTTCTATCCATGAAAAAAAATCCCTGTCCCTAACATACCTGGCAAGGAAAAAACTCGATATATCTGCCAAAATAGCCCCTATACATCCAGCTACCATCAAATAATAGATATTAAACACATGATGATATGCCAAGATCCCAACAGAAAAGGCAAACCCTGCCCCAGGCATAATTAGCCCAACAAAGGCAAAAGACTCTAGATAGGACATCAAAAAAACAACTACATAACACAAAAAAATATGTTCTCTAGCAAGGTTCCTTGTTAATTCCAAAAGATTATTCAACATAACTCATTAAAATCCCTACTTAAGAAAAGGACAAAATTCAATAGCCTCTTCTGTATATAGATTTTTCCCTTTAAAATCACGATATTGAAAAATGGGGGGTTCTACCTCCAAAGAGGGCTTCCCATTCTTTATTGCATGGATCAAAAAAATCTTAGCCGATTTCAACCTATGTCCATGGATGAATTTGATCCTCTTGGGTTCAAATTTATATTTTTTAAGCACTTCAAATAAATAATTGGCCCGCTCACTTAGATAACACATATATAAATGACCTTTATTTTTTACCAGGTATCTTGCCGTATTTATAAAATCCTGCAAACTAGCTTCCTGCTCAAACCTTGCCTTATTTTTTTGGTCCCAGGGAGACAGCCTTCCACTACTTAGCTCTCGGTATGGGGGATTCATAACTGCTACATCAAATTGCTCTGGGGAAAATTTATCTGAACCTCTAATCTGCCTTAAATCGATCAGGACAGGGGAAAAATAATTTTCAATCTCGAATTTTTGGGCATTTGACCTAGCGCACGACACCATTTGTTTATCGCTATCTATACCTATTATTCTAATGAGCTTATCCTTATTTCTCATAAGGATACCAATGGAGATAACCCCACAACCACACCCTATATCCGCTATCTTATCCCCTGCTGATGCACGCACAAAACAGGACAAAAATAGAGAGTCTGTTGAAAACCTATGACCTTTTTCTGGTTGAAATAGGCCCTTTGGAAACCTGGATGGTTGATTTACAGACATGAGCCTCTTAAATTTTTAGGACAATATAAGTGGAACTAAAATAGGCACAAGTATACTAAGTATAGCCCCGTTTATAACTGCAATAACTGCATAATCTTTTCCTGAATACCTATAGATCACCCCAAGTGTAGTGTCCATAGAGGTGGCACCTCCACTTGCTATAGGTGCAAGCCTTGCTATGTACCTACACATAACAGGTGCTAGCAACAAGGTAGTAACCTCTCTAAATATATTTGACATCAGGGCTATGCCCCCTATGGCCTCTCCCCTTAATTTTCCGATGATTACACTTGATAAGCTATAATATCCAAATCCAGCCCCCACTGCCATACACTCTCTTAAATCTGGTATCCTTACAAAAAGGCTTCCAAATCCAGCTCCTCCAATGGAACCTATTGCCACCATTATGGGTATTAATATTATAACAAGATTTACCTTGAATAACCCCTGTATTGCCTTAGTATCACTTCCCACAGAAATCCCCACTAAAAAAAGCAACACATAGAGGAGATAATCTTCAAAAGAGGACGTGTACACAGAGGGAATAGATATTAACCCAAAATAACCAACTACACTGCCTAACACAAAAAAAACAAGTAAAATAAGACTAAATCTCATCTCAACCTCTTTTCAAAGGGCAAGATTGCAAGGATACTACCAATAATAGAGAATACACTTAAAAGCACTGCATCTATTCCCATTGAAAGGACATTTTTTATCACTGGACTGCCCCCCATTAAAAATCCCAGCAAAAACAGTAATAAAAAAATCGTATACTCACTGAGCCTTGCACATATCTTTATTATGCCCTGTTTTTTTCTAAGACCTACCACAAAAAAAATTATTAACTTCCACATAAAATCTCCTTAAAGGGTTATACCAATTAGTCAACTATTATTTATGTAATAGAACCTTTATTCTTATGGCCCATGCTCTAAAAACCAAATAAATACAGGCACACAGATGAAGTTTACAGTTGGTTACAATTCTGTTAAAAAATTTTTGTGTGTTGACAAAATAGCCGGTCCAAAAATCCAAGCTAAGTTATATGGAATTGTTTCAAATTTCAAATAGAATCTAACTAAAAAATATTAAGGAGTTAAAAATGATAAAATTTTCCAAAAGAATACAAAAGGTAAAACCATCTGCTACCTTGACCATAAATGCAAAGGCAGCAGAACTACGTGCACAGGGCAAGGAAATAATAAGCCTAGCAGTAGGTCAACCTGACCTTGCCCCTCCAGAGTCTGTTCTAGTAGGGGCAAGGGAGGCCATTGATAAAGTAATGACAAAATATACTCCAGCAGGTGGCTTGCCTGAGGTCCTAGACGCAGTTGCCAGTTATTACAATAAATTTTATGATACTGATGCTAAAAAAGAAAATATAATCGTGACCAATGGTGGTAAACAAGCCCTCTACAATCTACTACAAATCTTGATCGATCCTGGAGATGAGGTACTTATCCCATCCCCCTATTGGCTCAGCTATCCTGATATGGTGCTTTTAGCTGAAGGAGAATCTGTTATTGTGCCCACGGAACCAGAACAAAATTTCATGGTAACCCCACAGGAGTTAGAAAAATTCTTTACCTCAAAGACCAAGGTCTTGATATTAAACACCCCTTCGAATCCAACAGGATGTCATTATGACCAGGAATTATTTGACGAAATATGCAACTGGGCCATTTCAAAAGATATCTTTATAATTTCTGATGAAATCTATGACCAATTAGTCTATCCCCCTGCTACCCCTACCTCAGCATCTAAATGGTTTAAGTCAAACCCTGAGAACGTGGCCATAGTAAATGGACTTGCCAAAAGTTTTGCAATCCCTGGCTGGAGGGTAGGTTATGTAATAACCCATCCAGATATAATAAAAAATTTGTCCAAGCTCCAAGGCCAGTCTACTTCAAATGTCTGTTCTATAGCACAGATGGCAACATTAAGGGGTTTAACTGGTGAACTTGATTTTTTAGAAAAGAACAGGAAAAAATTTATCCAAAGGAGGGATTATATAGTAGATAGGATTTCTTTTATAAAAGGAATAGTATGTCCCAAACCAATGGGTGCATTTTATGTATTCCCCAAAATAGATAAGTTGTATACCAAAGAGATAAACAGCTCTACTAGATTTTGTGAATACCTCTTAGACGAAGCCTGTGTTGCACTTGTACCAGGAATAGCCTTTGGAGACGATAGGTGTATAAGGTTCTCATATGCAGTTGATATCTCAATACTTGAAAAGGCACTAGACGCCATAGAAAAGGCCATTGAAAAATTATGATAACCCCTAGACTTACTCCTGATCCTGCACATCCCTTTCAACTGGCCAAATTTCTGTCCTGGACATCCCTAATCCTTATAATTGGCTCTGGGCTATTTTTAACTGTAATTATCAGTAACTATGCAAAAGATACTATGCTAAAAAAGGATCAGGAGTTTGCCAAGTTACTTGCAGAGAATTTAAATCACCAAATATATCAACGTTTCATTTTGCCAACAGTACTGGGATTTGGACGAGTGGAATTAAGTCAAAGACCCCAATACGAGAGGCTGTCACTAGTTGTACAGTCCACTATACACGGTTTTAAAGTATTAAATGTGACTATTTATGACCTTAAAGATACTGTCTCTTATTCGACCAATAGTAGTTTGGTAGGGACAAAAGTTGCCTGGCCAGATATTAATAAAGCCCGGTTGGGAAAGATATTTTTTAAGGTGATAAAAAATCCTAGGATTTCCATATGGCCATTTAAATTAAAAAAAGGGTCAGTAGTATTAAAGACCATCTACCCCCTTAGAGTAGAGAGAGAACTGTTTCCTAAAAATGCTGGTGAAATAATTGGGATCTTAGAATTTTCTCAAGACATATCCAAAGATTATGAGACCATATACTATTTTCAATTTTTAATCACATTAGCTGTATTTTTCTCTTCTTTTATCCTTTTTATCCTCTTATACGTTGTTATTCTCAGGGCAGACAAGATACTCCAGGAGAGGATACAAGAAAAGGAAGAATTGGAAAGGGTGTTATATCAAAATGAAAAACTTGCTTCCATGGGCAGGATGCTGGCAACTATCTCCCATGAGATAAAAAATCCCCTTGGCATAATCCAGGGCAGTGCTGAGATGCTCTCAAAAAAATTCTCAAAAGACAATTCCTCATTGGCAAGACTGGCACATGCTATTTTTGAAGAATCTAAAAGGCTATCTAACATAGTCAATGACTTCTTAGACTATGCCAGGCCCAAAGAACCCAAGGTAGAAGAGATTAATCTTGTGGAAATCATTATGGAATGCCTAAATTTCTTTAGGTCTGAATTTAATAAAAGACATATTGAAGTTGATCTAAATTTACCTAAAAATATAGATTTTTTAGGGGATAAGAGATTATTGTACAGGGCATTTTATAATATTATAAACAATGCAATAGATGCAATCAAAGAGAATGGAAAGATTGAGATAACATATGAAGATCACACCATTATAATAAAAGACACAGGACCAGGGTTTGAGGAATCTTTTAAGGAAAAATATTTTGAGCCTTTTTTTACCACCAAGGACTTTGGGACTGGACTTGGCCTACCCATTGCTTATAATATTTTTAAGAGCCACAAGATAGAGCTCTCTCTGTCCAATGATAGGGGAGGGGTCGTGAGTCTTAAACTACCCTATGATGGTGAACTGTCATGATGAACTATATTCTACCTTTCACGTTCGTTTTCACTGTTCACTCCTTTTAGCCCATTAAACAACAATTATTGGAGGGAAATCCATGTCTGCTCCACACATCTTAGTAGTTGACGATGAAAAAAACTATCTCCTTTTATTAGATGCACTTTTAACAGACCAGGGATACGAGGTCACCACTATCCCTGACCCTGAAATGGCGCTTATGTATTTAAAAGAATCTGAAGTAGATGTGGTGATTACAGACTTTAAGATGCCAGGTATGAGTGGACAGGAACTCCTTGAAAAGGTGAGGTCATTATTTCCCTATTTGCCTGTAATTATAATGACTGCCTATGGATCTGTTGATGGGGCTGTGGAGGCTATGAAATGTGGGGCATTTGACTATATAAACAAACCATTCTCCAACGATGACTTACTCCTTTCTGTAAACAAGGCAACAAAAATGAGTGAGGCCTACAGGAAAAACAAACTCCTCATGGAATCCCTAAAAGACTCCCATGCAATTAAAAGGATAATTGGGGCAAGTCCTGCCATTAAAAAGGTCCATTCCTTGATACAAAAGGTGGCCTCCACACATGCAAATGTACTCATTACAGGAGAATCTGGCACAGGTAAGGAGTTAGTGGCCAAGGCCATTCACTATCTCTCCCCTAGAAAGGACGAGCCATTTGTGGCGATCAATTGCACTGCCTTAAACCCAGGGGTACTGGAAAGTGAACTATTTGGTCATGAAAAAGGGTCTTTTACAGGGGCCATTGCTCAAAAAAGGGGTAAATTTGAGCTCGCCCACAAGGGCACAATCTTTTTAGACGAGATAGGAGAATTCCCTCTAGAACTACAACCTAAACTCCTCAGGGTCTTACAAGAACACGCATTTGAGAGGGTTGGAGGGATTAAGACCATTAGTAGTGATTTCAGGGTTATTGCAGCAACAAATAAGGATCTAAAGCAAGAAACCCTGAAGGGCAATTTTAGAGAAGACCTATATTATAGGCTAAATGTTGTAAATATACATATCCCCCCATTGAGAGAAAGGGCAGAAGACATACCCCTGCTAGCAATGCATTTTTTAAAAAAATTTAGCAAAGAAAACGAAAAAAATATCAAGGGATTCTCCACAGACGCAATGCATGCCCTTACTGCATATAACTGGCCTGGAAATGTAAGGCAACTTGAAAACTTAATTGAGAGCATGGTAGTACTCGCCCAGTCAGATATAATTGATCTAAATGACCTACCACCTGAACTAAAAGACGAAACAAGACAATTCAAGAGTGCAGTAGATATGCTCCCTGACAATATAAATTTAAGCGAAGCACTGGAAAAAATAGAGGCAGCCCTCATTAAAAGGGCCCTGGTTAAGAGCAATTTTGTCCAGGTCCAGGCCGCAAAAATGCTTGGCATATCCAAGAGTTTGCTTCAATATAAGTTAAAAAAATACAATATCTCTGTAAAGCCATGAAAAACAATAAGTGGAGCTTTGGAGAGTTCTTATCTGCAATAAAAAATTCTAATCTGTTTAAAGACCAGGTGGTATTTGAAAAGGAATTTACAGAGATCCCTCCAAGATATAAAGAGATAAATCCTGAATTTCCCCATCCTATACAGAGATTACTAGAAAAATCCTCTATCAACTCCCTATATTCTCATCAAGTGGATGCAATAGAAAAAATAAGGTCCTCACAGGATGTGGTTGTGGCAACCCCAACTGCCAGTGGGAAATCTCTTATTTATTACCTGGCCCTTCTTGAAAATTATTTAAAAAATCCCAACCATACCTATTTGTTCCTATTTCCATTAAAGGCCCTTGCCCAGGATCAATTAAAGGAATTTACCCAATTTGTGTCTAACCTTGCACATGATATTAAGCCACCTAGAGCAGAGGTCTATGATGGGGATACACCACCTTTAAAAAGAGAGCTTATCAGGAAAAGTCCCCCTCAAATACTTATAACCAATCCAGATATGCTACATCTTGGCATCTTGCCCCATCATATGCTCTGGAAAAAATTTTTTGAAAATCTAAGATTCATAGTGGTAGATGAAGTACACACATACAGGGGTGTCATGGGCTCTCATATGGCATGGGTCTTTAGGAGGTTGATCAGGATCTCTAAGTTTTATGGCAAGGACCCTACCTTTATCCTGTGCTCTGCCACAATAGGTAATCCAATAGAGCTCATAAAAAACTTAATCGGCAAAGAACCCTATCTCATATCTAAAGGTGGGAGTCCTAGGGGGAAACAGACATTTGTATTTCTAAATCCTGCCCTTTATGGACCAGCAAAAACAGGTTTTTTATTGTTTAAATCAGCAATACTTAGAAACCTAAAGACAATTGTTTATACCAATTCTAGGAAATTAACAGAATTAATTGGGATGTGGACCAAAAAACAACTAGGGACAATGCAAGACAAGATAAGTATTTACCGTGCAGGTCTGCTTCCAGAGCACAGGAGGGATATAGAAAAAAGGCTTATGCAAGGCAAATTAAAGGGAGTAGTGTCTACTAGTGCACTGGAAGCTGGGATAAATATTGGCGGTTTAGACGTGTGTATACTAGTTGGATATCCTGGTTCTGTAATGTCCACATATCAGAGGGCAGGTAGGGTTGGTAGAAAAATGCAGGAAAGTGGAGTTATCATGATTGGTGGCGAGGACAACCTAGATCAATATTTTATGCAACATCCCCAAAAATTCTTTGAACTATCCCCAGAACAAGTAGCCATAAATCCATATAATAAACAGATCATGCAAAGACATCTTATGTGTGCTGCATTTGATTTGCCAATTAGGCCAAGAGAATTTACCCATTCAAAAGAAATTAAATGTATCCAATGGTTAATAAATCAAGGATATTTAACTCAGGATGAGATAACAGAGGAAATATTTTGTTTTGACAATCAGATACATAAAAAAACCCATTTGCGATCATCTGCATATAATTTAAACATATTTGACGAAAAAGGAGATATCATTGGAAACATAGACCTATACAGGGCATGTCACGAGACCTATCCTGGGGCAATCTATTTGCATAATACCATTAGTTTTAAGGTAAAAGAACTTAATTTAGAACAAAGACAGGTTGTCTGTAATAGGACAGAGGTAAAATATTTCACAAAATTAATAACAGAAAAACAAACAGAGATACTAACGAAACTGGACACCAAAAGGTTTAACTCCCTTAAAATTAGTTTTGGGGACTTAAAGATAAGTGAATTTTTTAAAGGATTTGAAAAAAGACGAATAAAAGACCATACACTAATTAACTTCATAGATCTTGATATGGACCCTATTTCTTTTGAAACACAAGGCTTTTGGATAGAATTCCCAATAGAATATAAACAAAGATGTGAACAAAAATACTTACATTTTATGGGAGGCATCCACGGGCTAGAACACCTATTTATTGGGGCAATGCCACACATTGTATTAATGGACAGAAATGATATTGGTGGGATCTCTCAGGTGTATAATGAACAATTAAACTCTCCAGTTATTTTTATTTATGACGGTGTACCAGGGGGTATAGGAATAGCCAAAGAGGGGTATGAAAAAATAGATGAGCTCTTTGAAATAGCAGGAGATATTCTAAATTCCTGTGAATGTGAAATAGGGTGTTTTAGGTGTATTTATTCCCCAAAATGTGGATCAGGCAATAAGCCCTTGGACAAAGTCTGTAGCGTGTATCTAATGGATATGATACACAAAAAACAAACAACTCAAAAACAAAATCAACCCACAGTGCGAAATGTATTTGCTAAGCCAAAGAGTTTTGGGGTCCTAGATATTGAGACCCAAAAATCTGCAAAAGAGGTAGGTGGATGGCAAAATGCAGCTGCCATGAGGGTTAGTTGTGCAGTACTCTATCATAGTGAAAAAAAGGAATTTCTAGTATTTAAAGAAAAAGATATAAAAGAATTATTCAATATATTAAAAGAATTAGACCTAGTAATTGGATTTAATATAATAAAATTTGACTATCTTGTACTCTCTGCATATTCAGATATGAAATTACCCTCCCTTCCTACCTTGGATTTACTCAAAAAGGTACACAGCAGACTTGGATACAGGGTTTCTTTGGACAACATAGCACATGCCACATTAAACGCCAAAAAAAGCGCAAATGGGCTCCTTGCCCTTAAATGGTTTAAACAGGGTAAGATAGATAACATAATAAAATATTGTAAAAAAGACGTTGAAATCACACGGGACGTATATTTATTTGGCAAGGAGAATGGTCATATATTCTTCACAAATAAAGACAAGAAAAAGGTAAAGTTAGAGATTAATTGGTAGCTAAAGTGGAGCAAAGCTCCGCTTTAAAAACTTACGTTTATTATAAGGATTTTTTCCTTATTAAATTTGGCCTGCAAGGCCACTATAAAGTGAAGCAGAGCTTCACTTTAAGGGCTTACGCGTTTCATGATGAAAAATTATGGATTTTAAATTTTGAATTTTGGATTATAAAGCGGAATAGAGTTCCACTCTATTGAAAGACCAATTCCCTGTGAATTAGATATAAGTCCATAAAAAGGTCTTGACAAAATCCATATTATTCCATAGCTAATTTTAATTATGGTACTTAATATCGCATCTATCCCCGATATTTGGAATATGAATTGGTGGCGTTTTTGGGGAGAGGTGCGGTCTGGCCTAGATTCTGTTTAGGTTGAGGTATAAAAAAGGTCAAAGGCCGCAGGCAAAATAAAGTCTGCGGCCTTTTTTTTAACCAAAAAAAAGGAGGTAGTTATGGACCGAAAAGAATTTTTTTGCACAGTACTTTGTTTATTGTTCTTAGCAACAGCGGTATTTACCATCCCCTCTAATGCCAAGACCATACAGCTCACCTATGCGAATTTTCCTCCAGCTTCTACATTTCCGTGCATTCAAATGGAGAGATGGAAAAAAGAAGTTGAAAAAAGGACTAACAACAGGGTAAAGGTACTCACATTTCCTGGGGGGACACTGCTTGGGGCAAAGGACATGTTAAGGGGGGTTATACAGGGACAGGCAGACATTGGTTGCCTTTGTATGGCATATCAGCCAGGGGTATTCCCTTTGACCACAGTTATCGGGCTCCCCCTTGGTTTTAAAGACGCAAAGACTGCGTCTTTAGTGCTCTGGGAGATCTACAACAAATACAGACCCAAGGAATTTTCTAAGGTAAAGGTGATTACTCTTTTTACATCTGCCCCTTCCAATATAATGTCCAAGGTGCCAATAAGGTCTTTAAAGGACTTAAAAGGATTAGAGCTCAGGGCATCTGGAACTGCATCTAAGATATTGGAACTACTTGGAGCCACACCTGTATCCATGCCCATGTCTGAGACTCCAGAGGCCATACAAAAAGGAATTGTAAAAGGGCTTTTATCTTCCCTTGAAGTATTAAAGGACCTAAATTTTGCTGCATATTGCCCATATGAGACTATTACAAACTTTCAAGTCTATCCATTTGCCGTGGTAATGAACAAACAAAAATGGAACTCCCTTCCTAAACAAGTAAAGGAAGTAATTAATTCCATGTCAAAGGAACAAGCAGCATGGACAGGGGAATACATGGATAACCATGTAAAAGAAGCAATTCAATTTGCAAGACAAAAATATAATGCAAAGCTCTTCCATTTTTCTAAACAAGATTCTATAAAGGCAAAAAAGCTATGTAAAAAAGTAATACTTGACTGGAAAAAAATGGCTGTTAAATCTTCTATCCCTGCAGATAAGGTCTTAGAAGATGTATATGCTTTTAAAGCAAAATATGAACATTAAAAACTAATAACAAACTAAAGTTCCGAAAACTGCAGGTTAATATGAAAGGTGGCAAAAGGCACATGAGGCAAAAGGCTAAAGGCAGAAGGCGAAAACCATTAATATAATTTTAGATGTTGAATTTTGGATTTTGGATTAATTCTTTTTTCATTCAAAATTTAGAATTTATAATTCAAAATTAAAATTAAAAAATAGCCTTTAGCCTTCAGCCTTTAGCCTAAGGTGGATTTAGAAAAAACGTAAATTTTTTCATGTTGTTGAAACAAAAAGCCTATTAATAGCAGACTACAGGTATCAGATAGGAGGATAAAATCCATCAAAAAACTGTAGCCTGCAACCTAATTATATATAATTGATAATTGAAAATGGAGAATGGAGAATTAAAAACATATTGAACATATTGATAATCTTAGACAAAAATGAGATAAAAATATATTGCCAAAGCCAAAAACTAAAATCCAAGATATAGATATGAAGACCATACGAAAAATAAATTATACCCTTAATTTTATAGGCGGGATATTTTTATTCATAATGATGCTTATTGCCACATCTAATATTGTGTTTAGACTCTTTGGACATCCAATAAAAGGTACTTTTGAATTATTGGGTTTTTTAGGTGCCTTGGTATGTAGCCTATCCTTAGCAGAAACAGAAGAGAAGGGCGGACATATCCAAGTTGGACTAATCTATGAAAAAATGCCCAAAAGGATAAAATCAATATTAGATGTAATAACCTTAATTTTTTCCATTGGATTCTGGTCACTTATATCATTTAAACTCTTTCAATTGGGACTTACAATAAAACAATCTGGGGAATTGTCAGAAACCTTACAAATTCCATATTATCCAGTGGTCTTTATTTGTGCAATTGGGGTACTTGCATCAATTGTTTTTATCTCTCTAAAATTTCTAAAAAAGCAGTAAGAGATATAGGGTCCAACACACTAAAAACTAATTTAAGGTCTACCACTTAATTATCAACAAGGGACAAGCATATGGATTTTACACTCCTTGGTATATATGGAATTATTTTTCTTCTGAGTATCATGTTCTTATTGCCCATACCAGTTGGACTGGCAATGGGGATAGTTGGGTTCTTGGGGTTTTGGTTGTGCATAAATTTTAATGCTGCAATTGGCATGATTGGAGAAGAGACATGGAAGGTCTTTTCTTCATATGGACTTACTGTGATCCCGTTATTTATATTTATGGGACAGATATGCTTTTATTCAGGGGTTAACAAGAGGATGTATAAGTGGGCCAATATACTCTTAGGTGAGGTCAAAGGTGGCCTTGCAATGGCAACTATCCTAGCTTGTGCAGGCTTTGCTGCCATTTGTGGTTCTAATACTGCAACAGCTGCTACCATGGCCACTGTGGCCCTGCCTGAGATGAAAAAATATAAATATGACCCAGGATTTAGTGCAGGGGTAGTTGCAACAGGGGCTACACTTGGGGTCATGATCCCGCCTAGCGTAGTATTGATCATAATTGGACTTCAAACAGGGCAATCAATAGGGACATTGTTCCTTGGTTCAGTTATCCCTGGCATAATGCTTACAATTGGTTTTCTGATTGCAGTGTATATTATCTGCAAAATACATCCCAATTTAGCACCTTCCACTGAACCTACCCCATTAAAAGACAAGTTTAAGGCCATATTGGGCTTTTGGGAGATATTTTTATTGTTCTCTCTGGTAATGGGTGGATTGACCTTTGGTATATTTACACCAAGTGAGGCTGGAGCCGCAGGTTCATCTCTGGCCCTGTTAATCAGTTTATCCAGGAAAAATTTAGGGATAAAGGGACTTTCAAAGGCCATCTATGACACCTTAAAGATCAGTTGTATGATATATATAATCATTCTTGGGGCAGTTATATTTGGCCGTTTTTTGACTATTACACGTATCCCTTATGATGCTGCAGCATATGTTGCAGGGTTAAACCTGCCCTCATGGATCATAATGGGATTTGTGTTTTTGATATATTTAATAGGTGGAGCAATCATGGATGCACTTGCCCTGCTTCTTATTACTATCCCAATTTTCTTTCCAATTGCCAAATCCCTTGGATATGACCCAGTCTGGTTTGGGGTCTGGATAACCCTAGTTACCACCATGGGGGCCGTGACCCCACCTGTGGGTATAAATGTGTTTGTGGTCTCGGCAATGGACAAGGAATTAAATATTGCCAAAGTAATAAAAGGAATTGTTTATTTTTTACCTGTATTTATAGTGTTGATATTTTTGCTCATAGGCTTCCCAAAACTAGCCACTTGGCTCCCTTCATCCTTTGGATTGACTTAATCAACTCCCCTAACTATCTTTAATGGCAACCAAAAAAGGAGACAAAGGATATGACACAATACAAATTGTCAGTGGTGTTCCCTGGCCAGGGATCCCAAGAAAAAGGTATGGGAAGGGACCTGGCAGAAAAATACAAAGACATTATGGAGTTGTGGAAAAGGGCAGAAAAGATCTCAGGTTTTCCATTAAGGGAAATATACTGGGATGGGGATAAGGATGAAATGATAAAAACCATGTATCAACAGCCAGCCCTATGTGTTGTGGGTCTTGGTTTATGGGACAAATTAAGACCAAAGGCCCAATGTGTTGCTGGACACAGTGTTGGAGAGTTCCCAGCACTTATAGTATCCAAGGTGCTCTCTTTTGAACACGGGCTAAAGTTAGTGAGCCTTAGAGGGAGGCTCATGTATGAGGCTGGGCTTACTATCCCAGGTAAAATGGCAGCAATATTAAAATTGACCCAGGACAAGGTGGAAGAGATTGTAAACCAGGTCAGGGAGCAGACAAACAAAATTATATGTATAGCCAATTACAATAGTCCCAAACAACTGGTTATAAGTGGAGAAATAGAGCCTGTGGATATGGCAGCCCACCTTGCAAAACAAAACAAGGGCAAGGCCGTGATATTGCCTGTTTCAGGTGCATTTCATTCACCATTAATGAATGAGCCTGCAAAAGAGTTGGCAAAATTCATGGACAAAATGGACTGGAGGGATGCAGTAGTTCCCATTTATCTAAATGCCACTGGGAAAAAGGAGACATCAGGGGAAAAAATAAAACAAATAATGAAGACACAGATGATCTCTCCTGTATTTTTTAATCAAATAATTGAAGCGCAATGGGAGAGTGGAATTAGAAAGTGGTTGGAACTAGGCCCAAAAGGGGTGCTATGTGGACTTATAAAAAGGATCCTCGCCCCAAAACAAGAAGAATGGGAAGCAACATACAGTAATTAGTAATTAGTGATTAGCGGTTAATGAGCTGAAGTATGAATACAGATCACTATTCACTAATTACTAATCACTAATTATTATTTAAAAGGAGCGTATACAAATGAGTGCAACCTTGGTTATTAGAGAGATATTGAAAGACACAGTGTCTATTTTAGGTGTAGAACTCCCAAAAAAGGTACAGATAGAGCCCCCTAGAGAAAAAAAATTTGGAGACATTGCCACTAATATAGCAATGCTACTTGCTTCCACCCTAAAAGACTCCCCAAGAAATATTGCCAAGAAGATAAAGGACTTGATCTTAGAAAGACACAGCACCCATATTGAGAAAATTGATATAGCTGGTCCTGGATTTATAAATTTTTTCCTCTCAAAATCCTTTTGGCAGTCAGAAGTCCTTAAGATTCTAAATAAAGGAGAAGATTATGGGAGATCAGATCTCGGCATGGGAAAAAAGGTATTAGTGGAATATGTATCTGCCAATCCCACAGGGCCATTACATGTGGGACATGGGAGGGGAGCAGCAGTAGGGGATAGCCTTGCACGTATCTTAAAATTTTGTGGCTATGAGGTAACTACAGAATATTATATAAATGATGCTGGGAGACAAATAACACTCCTAGGCAAAAGCATCTATATAAGATATAAACAATTATTTGGATTTGAAGATGAAATTTGCGATGATTGCTACAAAGGGGAATACATAATCGATATTGCAAACAAGATAAAACAAGAACTGGGTGATGCACTTTTAAAAAAAGAACCCAATGATGCCATTCAATTCTGCTCTCAATTTGGACAAGACCTCATACTTGAACAAATAAAACAGGACTTAAAGAACTTTAGGGTATTACACGAAAATTGGTTTTCTGAAAAATCCCTGGTCGCTGAAAATTTTGTGGACAAGACAATTGAGTTACTCAAACAAAAGGGCCTTGTATATGAAAAAGAGGGTGCACTTTGGTTTAGTTCATCAAAATTTGGGGACGATAAAGATAGGGTATTGAAAAAGTCTTCAGGGGACCTCACATATTTTGCGTCAGATATAGCCTATCATAAAGACAAATTAGACAGGGGATTTGATCTATTAATAGACATTTGGGGGGCAGACCATCATGGATATATCCCCAGGATGAAGGCAGCAATTTGCGCCCTTGGAAGGGACAAACAGGACTTGCAGGTGATATTGATCCAACTGGTGAATCTTTTAAGGGGAGGGAAACAAGTATCTATGTCCACAAGGTCAGGGGAATTTGTTACCCTAGAAGAGGTGTTAAATGAAGTTGGACCTGACGCCGCAAGGTTCATATTTTTATCCAGAAAAAGCGATAGTCACCTTGACTTTGACCTTGAGCTTGCAAAACAAAGGACCATGGAAAACCCCGTGTACTATGTACAATATGCCCACGCCAGGATCTGTTCTGTGTTTGCCAAGGCAAAAGAGAGACACATAGATATCTCAATGAAGCCCAATGAAGTAATAAATTATTTGACCTTAGATTTAGAGATTGACATTTTAAAGAAGTTAAATGAATTTCAGGATATAGTACTTACTTGCGCCAGAATACTGTCCCCTCACATGCTTACCTTTTATCTGATGGAGCTTGCAGGGATGTTTCATCAATATTACAATAAATGCCCGGTGCTAGGAGCAGAACAAAAAGAACTGATTTTTGCCAGGTGCTACTTGCTTATGGCAATAAGACAGGTAATTGCACAGGGTTTATATTTACTTGGTGTAAATGCCCCTGAAAGGATGTGACCTTGAGCAATTCAAAGACCAAAAAAAAGGAAACCAAGTCCAGATTCCAATTGATTTTGGACTTAAAGGCAATAATAACCATTGGTTCAATAATGGTACTGGCCATATGCTGGGCATTTATATTAGGTGTTATTATTGGAAGGGGATATGAACCAATTGACCTAATAGATAGGGCACGCAAAAAAATAAGTTTATCGAACAAAAAAAACAAGAAACCAACCCAAGCTCCCAAAGATCAGGTATTAAAACCCACACAACTCACCTTTTATAAAAGGGTAAAACAAGATAGTGTTGAAAAATTTCTAGATATTTCTAATCCTCAAAAAAGGGCTCAGGGATCCCCAAAAAAAATAATTTCAGACAATAAGGGGACAAAATATCAGTATATGATCCAGGTAAGCTCCTTTTCAAATAAAAGAGATGCCTCTGCACTGTGTAAAAGACTTGAGAAAAAACAAATACCCTCAATGGTAAAAGGAGTTAGGATAAATAAAAAAACATGGTACAGGGTGTATATTATTTTTGCTGGTACAAATAATACCTTAGAGCAAAAAATGATACTATTAAAGAAAATGGGATTTAAAGACTTCATTGTAAAGGCCAAGAAAATTAATTAAAAGAAATTAAACTTAATTGCATAAATATTATTTAAGGAGAGAAATGGTGCCAATTATTGCGAGATTTTATGGTATTATAATAAAAATGTATTTTAAAGAACACGGAATTCCCCATTTTCATGCTATCTATGGTGAATATAATGGTATTTTTAGTATAGAAACTCTTGAAATGATTGAAGGGGATCTTCCTAATAGAGCTCAGAAGATGATAAAAGAATGGGGAATGATGTATAAAGATGAATTGATGAAATTATGGAGAACACAAAAATTTAGGAAACTTCCTGGATTAGAATAAGAGGAGGATCATTAAAATGTTTCCAAAAATTAAATCAATACAGCCTCTAGAGGGAAAAAAACTATTAGTCACTTTTGATAATGATGTTAAAAAAATATATGACTGTGCTTCTCTTCTCTCTGAAGATGCATTTTATCCATTAAAGGACGAGGCTCTATTTAGGAATGTAAAAATTGATCCAGGTGGTTATGGCATTAGTTGGAATGAAGAGATTGATTTAAGTGAGGCAGAACTTTGGATAAATGGAATATTAGTCGAACAACTCGCTGAAGCTGACCGCTAAACTCGCTGCGCTCGTTTAGCAGCAGCTTAGCTTTCACGTTAGGTTGTAGGTATTAGTTTTTAAGTATTGAGTAAAAATATTAGTTAGGCAAAGATAAAAAAGAGGAGCACATAATGAACCTGTTCCGCCATCCATAGATGAAGAAATTGTAGAGGTAGCAGTGTGAGTGTGCTTCCACATAATTTTCTGTACCTGACCACAAGTTGGCTGGTATTCCATAGCGGCAAGGGAGCTTGGTCTGTATATAGGTACTGGGTGTTGAGTTAATCACCACCCTAAATAAATTTCAGGAACTAGAACCTATATGAGCTAGTGTTTTTTTAGAATCTGTTATTGAACAGTGAAATCTATGTAGACATTTTATATCTGTTTATGCACACATATTTATAAGAAGGAGAAAGAAATGACCTTTGTACCTAAAAAGGCCTTTTTCACCAAGGGAATAGGCAGACACAAAAACAAGCTCCAGTCCTTTGAATTGGCTCTGAGGGATGCGAGGATAGAAAAACAAAACCTCGTATATGTATCCAGCATCTTTCCCCCAAAGTGTGAGGTCATTGATTTAGATAAGGGCATAGAACAACTCAGGCCTGGACAAATCACATATTGCGTTATGGCCAGAAATGCCACAAATGAAAAGGGTAGGCTAGTAGGGGCAGCAGTTGGAATAGCCTTTCCTGCAGATGAATCCCACTATGGGTATATCTCTGAACACCATGCCTTTGGCGCAGATGAAAAGGAGATTGGAGACTTTGCTGAAGACCTTGCCTCTACTATGCTTGCTACCACACTGGGGATAGAATTTGACCCAGAAAAGGACTATGATGAGAGACGTGAGATATACCTAATGAGTGGGAAGATAATAGATTCTATGTCTGCCCCTTGTGTAACCATGGGGGTGGGAGGGATGTGGACCACTACCATCTCAGCAGTGGTATTTTTACCATAGGGAACTTAAAATGTATTCAAAATATGCTGATGATGAAGGACAGGGCTTAGAAATAATAGTATTACCTGTGCCATATGAAGGCGCTATATCCTATGGGTCTGGGACCAGAGAAGGACCAAGGGCCATACTCAGAGCATCTTTAGAAATAGAGACCTGGGACCAAGAGCTTGGCTATGACCTGTTGGACATAGTAAAATTCAGGACCCTTGAATACTTTGAACCCCCTGTGGAAGGTCCTAAGATGGTATTTCAGTCTTTATACAGCCTTTTAAAATTTGGTTTTGATCCAAGTAAACATTTCTTCTTGACCATAGGAGGAGATCATTCTGTTGCCCTGGCCCCAATAAAATTCTATAGGGATTTTTATGATAATCTATATGTAATTCAAGTCGATGCCCATTCAGACTTGAGGTCTTGTTTTCAACAGAGCAAATATTCACATGGGTCTGTAATGGCAAGGGTAAGGGAGTTTAATACACCTATTATACAACTCGGCATCAGGAGCTTGTGTAAGGAAGAATCTCAGAGGATACATGATGACCCTATGATACACACATTTTTTGCCTGGGACATAATAAACACTCCACCTGAAATTATTGCAAGGGATGTGAGGAAGATAATCAAAGACTCTCCTATCTATATATCCTTTGACGTAGATGGAATAGATCCAGGGGCTATTCCTGGAACTGGGACCCCAGAACCAGGTGGAATACCGTTTCTTTGGATACAGGACTTTTGGAGATATCTATTTAAAGGAAAAAACAAATTAGTTGGCATGGATGTTTGCGAACTATCTCCAATCCCAAACCAAGTATTGTCAGAGTCCTGTGCAGTAAAATGTATTAACAGGATATTAACTTCATACTTATTACAAAGTTCAAAAGAATTAGACTTTGAGTAAGGATTTGCATCCAGGTTAATATGAAAGGTTGCAAAAGGCGAAAGGCAAAATTAGTGAATAGTAATTAGTGAACTGAAGTATGAAGGCAAAAGGATGAAGTATGAATACAGATCACTAATCACTATTTAAAAGAGGAAATACAAATGGAAAAAGGTCTAGTTAGGGATCAAAATAAATATTTAGACCCTGAAAAAGCAGGACTTATTCCCTTAGAGCCATTTGACCCCGATAAAATACATGATTTTGATGAATTATTAAGGGCCATGGCTAAGACTGCCTTTGGAGGGAGACAACTAGGTGAGGCATTAGACGTTTTAGAAACTATGGTCATGGACCCTGATTGCCATGTTGTTGCCACTTTTTCAGGTGCAATGACAGTTGCCAAGATGGGTAGGCTTATCTGCAAGATGATTGATGAGGGGTGGGTTCAGAGTATTGTGTCCACTGGTGCGCTTATGGCCCATGGATTCATTGAGGCCATTGGCATGAAACACTATAAATATGATTTTGGGGAAATGGACGACAAAGAGCTTTGTCAGGCTGGGTTAAACAGGGTATATGACACCTTAGAGCCAGAAAAAAACTTTATCCAGTCAGAGACAATAGTAAGGGAGGTCTTTAAAAGACTTAAAAGAGAAAAATATCTATCCTCTTATATGATATGCAGAGAATTGGGGAAATACTTACATGAAAATTTTCAGGATAAGGGCATACTTAAAAGCGCTTATGAAAAAGACGTGCCTGTGTACATCCCAGCATTTACTGATTCAGAGCTTGCCCTTAGTATTGCATGTAATTTTTTAGAATCAGATCCCAAAATTGCCTCAGACCTAAACCCTGAGAAACTCCCTTTTCAATTCAATCCATATGTTGACCTATTTCACTATACCCAGAGGATTTCAGGGGCAAAAAAGATAGGCATCTTTACAATTGGGGGGGGAGTTCCAAGGAATTGGGCCCAACAGGTTGGCCCATTTTTAGAGATGAGCCTGCAACAGTTCCCCAATCTAAATTGGAATATAAAGAGGTTTCACTATGGAGTGAGGATCTGTCCAGAGCCAGTTCACTGGGGAGGGCTTTCTGGATGCACCTATGAAGAAGGAATTTCCTGGGGCAAATTTATCCCAAGGGACAAAGGGGGAAGGTTTGCTGAGGTTTTCTGTGATGCAACCATTGCCTGGCCCATATTGATAATGGGACTGGACTGGAGATTAAAAAAACAAAAAAAGGACTAGGTTATGCCAAAACCAGAAGGTTTGAGCTTTTCTTTTAAAGGACATGAACATATACGTCCTGACTTTTTAGAGACATTTGAATTTAATGGAAAGGACGAATATATCAAGACAGAGACCAAGGAATTTATAGCAGTATGTCCCTTTAGTGGCCTTCCAGATGTTGCCCACCTTATTATTGAATATTACCCTGATGGGGGCAAATGCATTGAACTCAAGTCTTTAAAATATTATATTGTAAGTTTTAAAGAGGTTGGAATTTATCAAGAAGAGGCCACAAAGAGGATATATGAAGACTTAAAAAACGCCTTGGATACTGAAAGATTAAAGGTCACAACTGTGTACAATATTAGGGGAGGATTTAAGACCACAGCAATATACGGTTCATTGGAAAAGGGAAAATAGATGCTAAAGAGCTTAGGCAAATTAAATACCACCTCCATGGGTATCCTCCCTCATTTAGATGAAGACAGGGCCATTGATCTATCCCTTAAACTAGATATCCCATTTTGGCCCCAGCTCCCTTTAAAGGATTTTATTGACGATATGTGGGTGCAATTTTCTCGAAGATTTCCTGGGATTATAGTAGATTTTTCCGAAAAAAAGGTAAGGTTTGACACAAAAAAATTTTACAGGGAATTTGAAGAATATTCCCTACATATAGACGAGCTTGATTTTTTTGAAATAAAAAAGGAAGATTCCACAACATTTCATAAATTTTTACAAAGAGACCTATCCATCTATCCAGGTATCAGGGGTCAGGTAAACGGTCCACTAAACCTTGGATTCAGGATCCTTGATGAAGAAAACCGCCCTATTATTTATCATGATGATGTACGGGAATTGCTCTTTGACTATGTAAAAAAAAAGATAATCTGGCAAATAAATAAATTAAAGAAAAAAAATAAAAACTGTTTTGTGTGGATAGACGAACCAGGTATTGCTTGGACATTTTCTTCTTTTTCTGGATACACAGATATCCAGGCAAGAGAGGACCTAAAAAATTTTTTTTCAGCCCTTCCAAGGCCTAGGGGCCTTCACCTGTGCATAAATGTAGATATGAATTTCCTCACATCCCTTGGCATTCAGATCCTATCCATAGAAACGTATCAAATGGATATCCTGCCTAGGTCTGCTGCAATAGCCCTAGCTAAATTTTTAAAAAACAATGGAATAATTTGTTGGGGGATAGTTCCCACGGTCTCTGTTTTTCTGGATAAAGAGAGTACAGATAGTTTGAAAAAAAGACTTATAAATTACATGGGTGAGGTTGCAAGATGGGGGGATATGCCTATACAAGAGGTGGCCAGGAACTCCTTGATTGCACCAGCAAGGTGTTGTTTAAAGAATGCAGACTTAACTGACCTCAAAAAAAATCCTCAACACAAGATACAGGAGATCTCCCAAGGATTAGAGCAAGAATTAATGGAAAGGGCAATTGAATATACCTTAGAGGTCTCAAAGGTATTAAAAAAACAATTTGATCTATATGATTGAGCTTGAAGTTGAAAGAATTATATGGCGGGGCAGAGGGCTTGCCCGTACTCCATCAGGAAAAAGGGCAATTATTTTGCCCCCTGTTTTACCTGGTGAGAGGATCTTGGGGAAAATTATCAGGGAAAAAAGAGACTATGTGGAAATCCTGCCAAAGGAAATAATCTGTCCCTCAAAAAATAGGAAACAACACCCATGCAAATTGTCTCAGAGATGTGGAGGCTGTAGCTTTGGCATCCTGGAATATAGGGATGAAATTTCTTTAAAAAAAGAGGTAATTAAAAGGGAATTTGCTAGAGCACTTAAACAAAAAAATATAATTGGAAATAATAATATTATTGTATTCCCTTCACCTAAAAAATGGGGATATAGATGGAGGGGACAGGTCTATGCAAGACATGGCTCTCCTCATTTTATGCAGTTAAATTCCAATAAGCTTGGGGTGTTAAATGAATGTTTATTGTTTTCCTCTCCAATAAATGAAAGACTGCCCCACATAGTAAGAGGGGTTGAAGACAAAAAAGTAGTAATATGCGCAAGTCCTTATAACCATAAGGTGTTCACACACATGGATGTAGGCCCTTTGATACTACCCTTTTATGCTTATGACCTATACTTGGAAATAATGCCTGGTTCATTCTTTCAGGCAAATTGGAACCTAAATCAGGCTTTGATAGACTTTGTTGTGGGCAAGACACATGGTTTTGATGTAATTGCAGACCTATATGCAGGGTGTGGAAACTTTAGTCTCCCTTTGGCAAAATTAGAAAAAAAGGTGATAGCCATTGAAAATAATATACATGCAATTTATGCCCTGCAAAACTTCTGCACAAAAAACGGATTTTGGATACTTATAAAAAAGAAAGACCTGTTTAAGGATCCTTGTATCTCCCTATTAAACAGTGAAAAGGTAGAATGTATAGTCGTTGATCCACCTAGGAGTGGAGGGGGTAAATTTATCTCCCATATACCAGAATTAAAATATATTAAAAGGATTATCTGGGTCTCATGCGACATTGTGAACACAGCAAGGGACCTTACTCCTATTTTAAGGGAAGGATGGGAGATAAAGGATATTGCCCTTTTTGATATGTTTCCAAGGACATTTCACATGGAAGTGGTCTTAATCCTGGATAAAAAACAAGGTTAAATAGATTCACATGCAGGATGCATAACGCAGGTAAGAGATAAACTTTTCCATACCATGTTATCTTAAATATCATATCTAGTATATTAAAAGGAGTATTTTTAAATGATCGAAAACATTGCAAATGATATAAAGGCGGAAAAACTGGCCATAACCATTGGTGAAGACTTCCTCACATGGCTTTGGTTTAAGAGCGAAAAAAATAATGGGATGTTCACTTCGACCACAAATGAGGTGTTTTCTATTACCATGGGGGACAAGATAGTTGTTACAGGTGGAGAAGGGGAATTTAAGGAAAGCGCTATGTCTTCTGGAAAAAATTCCTCTTTTAAAGAGGCAAAACAAGGACTTAAAACAGGTAAAAAGGTTTGCTCTGCCAAGATAATTATTGAATACAATGGGGAAGAATGGAGTTTTCAAATAAAGAGTGAGGACTTTTCGTTGACTTCCTTTAAGACCCCAAAGGTAGCAAAAAACATACAAGAGGATGAAGACCCTGATGGAGCTTTTTTTGAAAAAATATACTTGATTGAAAAGGGATTGGAACTGTTGGATGATGTATTCAGCCAATTCTTAAAGCTCAAATTAGATGAAACATGGGACGAAGAATTAGAGGAGATGAAAAATTGGATAAATATAGGGTGAAGTATGAAGGAGGAAGGGTGAAGGATGAAGGCTAATTTTTATTCAGAATTCAGAATTCATAATTCAGAATTAAAAAAATGTAGATTGATACAAAAAAAATGTAAAAGGTGTGGGATATGTTGTATGAAAAACCCACCAGCCTTACATAAACAGGATATTGAATTCATAAAGGGAAAAAAGATAACCTTTTCAAATTTAATAACATATAGAACAGGTGAACCCATGTATGACAATATAAATAACAAGGTCATTTCCTTGGATAGAGAGATTATAAAGCTCAGGACAAAACAGGGTTCAACAGAATGTATTTTTTATAATGACAAAAAAAAAGAATGCGCCATTTATGATGTAAGACCTATTGAGTGTAGGAAATTAAAGTGTTGGGAACCAGAGGAATTAATGGCTTTTTACGAAAAAGACAGGATTGATAGATTCTCATTGATAAATAAGCACAGTGCCATAGGAGAGATAATATGCCTCCATGAGGAAAAAACAGACTTAAAGGAATTTAAAAGGATTTTTTTTGCATTTAGAGAAACAAAAGATCCAAAATTAAAATCCAAATTAGAACAAATGATATCTTATGACTTAAATGTTAGGGAGTTTATTAAAGATAAAACAGGGGCTACTAAAGAAATGGATTTTTTCTTTGGTAGGCCCTTAACTGAAATACTATCTATTTTATCAGATTACAGATATACAAGGGCATATCACTGTGAACTGTGTTCATAGCTCATTCTATACTTTAAACATAGAAGATAAAATATAGTTACTTAAATATTGACAACCATATATAACACCTATAGATTTATAAAAACTATTTTACATAAACCAATGTTCCGAAAACTGTATGTTGTTTTTAAGTGTTAGGTAAATTAAATTCTAGGTTTTAGTTTTTTTTGTAATTTGATACATATTTACAACTAGCGAGGGGCAATTTATGAATTTTCTCTACTAAAAAACGCAATTTTTTTATTTTTTAAAAGAAAAAGCTTAGAGATGTAGGTTAAAGATTTTATAACTAGGAGCCGAACAATGTCCAATAAAATGAAGGCCTGGCGATATTATGGCAGAAGAGACCTTCGTCTGGAAGAAGTTCCCATTCCTATCCCTGGACCTGATCAGGTTTTGATCAAGGTAACCAGGTGCGGTATATGCCAAACTGATCTGGATGAATTCATGGCCGGACCAAAACTATTCAGTAAAATTCCTTTTATTCCTGGCCATGAGTTCGGAGGAAGAATAATTGATGTGGGAGAGAATGTATCCAAGTCAATGATAGATAAGACTGTGTCAGTAATCCCTCTCATATTTTGTGGAAAATGTAAATTTTGCCAAGTGGACCTAGAAAATTTATGCGAAAAAAGAGGTTATTATGGCATTTTAAATCATAATGGTGGTTTTGCTGAATATGCCGTGATAAAAGAAAGCAATGTTGTGCCCATTGATAATCCAGACATAGTCCATTTTGGAGAAATAATCACTATTGGTTTGCGGGCCTTACATATAGCCAATAACTATGCATTTCTGGATAAAAAAGTTCTTGTTACTGGAGCCGGTCCAGTGGGATTAGCTACTGCATTGATTTTAAAAAAAGAGGACTGGAGTGTAGAGATTTGTGAGATCAGGAAAAAAAGGAGAGACTTTGCTGCTTCTCTAGGCTTTCAAACATGGAACTCCATTTATGACGTTCCACAAAACAATTATTCCCTAGTTATTGATTGCGCAGGCGATGACCCTGTGCTCCCATATGTTATCTCTGATGAATCCCTTAAAATCTTACCAGGTGGAGCTATTATACTGATAGGTGTATATTGGGAAGATATAATTTTTAACTCCTTGAGATTACTGGCAAATGAAATTGATATTCGACCAATTTTTTTGTACTCTTTTAAAAATATTACAGGATTAAAACAAATCATGACCGACTTACATGAACCTTTACAAAAAATGACTTCAAAAAAAGTACCTTTAGATTCTCTAGTTGAGAGTTTAATAAAGATTGAGGCAGACAAAGATAATTATATAAAGGTTGCAATAGTAAATGAAGATAACCAGTCTTAATATAATAGACAGGGAACTACATAATTTTTTACAGGATTTTGTCTTCTCTATCTCTCTAATTACTGAGTCGAAATCCTGTATATTGCATGTGACAAATAATGTAATAGATGTGAAATATATATTTGGAGAAAATGATACAAACATACAAAATGCACTTTGTATTTCTAGTAAACAAAGAAAACATATAAACTGTGTTTTATACATAGAAGGACCACAAAATATAAATCCTAAATTACATATACATATAAAGAGAGAACTTGAGTTAGTTAGGAAGTTTATTGAAATAAAACTACAACTATTTTTTAGACAAAAATGGCAAAACAGATATTATTTCTTAGAAACTTGTTCAAAAAACAGAGAATCTATTGATGAAATATTTAAACTCTCATTGGAATTTATAAATAAATTTATTGATATAGATTTACAGGCAATATATTATTCTGACAACAAAGGAATAATTTCTTACGCATCATATAATAATGA
Source organism: Desulfohalobiaceae bacterium (assembly GCA_027013815.1). Lineage (GTDB taxonomy): Bacteria > Desulfobacterota > Desulfovibrionia > Desulfovibrionales > Desulfothermaceae > Desulfothermus. Next base: position 46,303 of record JALWFY010000029.1, read on the forward strand.
TAAGGAGTTATTAGAAAATTTTATTACTAATATACATAATAGCCTTAAACACAACAATCTGACAAGCTTATACAAACGAATTGCCAATTATTACATCTATGCCCGCCAATCTGGAGACTATTTTTTATGCCTTTTCTTTAAAGAAGACATTCATCCTATCTACTTTTTAGCGATTTCATTTTTTGTTAACGAACTATTATGGCTTACCGCGTCTATAAAGTGGCATCAAAGAGAAAAGGATGTTTTCAAAAGTTTAATAAAGTCTTTTGTTGCCTCTCTTGAGGCCAAGGATCTCTATACTAGAGGACATTCAGAAGGTGTAGCTTATTATAGCCGGCATATAGGAAAGGCCCTGGGCCTATCAGAATTAGATCAAAAAGTTCTCCATCAGGCCGCGCTCCTTCACGATATTGGCAAAGTCGGCATTCCCGATTATGTGCTTTTAAAGCCAAAAAAATTGACCAAAAAAGAATTTAAGATCATTAAATTGCACCCAATTATTGGGGAAGAACTGACTGCCAAAATAAAGGATTTGTCTGAGATTGCACTCATAGTCAGACACCACCACGAAAGATGGGATGGCTTAGGCTATCCTGACAGATTAAAAGGCGAAGACATTCCTTTTTTTTCCAGAATAATAGCAGTAGCTGATGCCTTTGATGCCATGATTAACAAACGCATTTATAGACAGGCCAAAAAAAAGGAAATTGCTTTAAAGGAACTTGCCCAAAATGCAGGGACACAGTTTGATCCTAATATCATTGAAAAGGCTATTAATAGTCTAGAAAAAATTGATGTTTATTCACCTCAAAAAAACTCTTTTATCCCAGAACATGTGGAAATAGCTCGAAAGGAATTTTTCTATCGCGACATGTTAACTGGATGTAAAAATGCAATTTCTCTTTCTCTAGACTCCAGGAATATGAATATAGATGCCCAATTTGTTTTTTTTGATATTAGAAATTTTCAACAGCTAAATTTGATCTACGGATTTATGCAAGCAGATAAAATCTTAGTCAAGTTTTATAATCTATTATGTAACTTTTTTGATGAAGATAATATCTATAGGATAGGAGCAGATGAATTTGTTATTGTCTTGTTAACCGTAAAAAAAGCAGGAGAAATTACCGATATAGTAAAAAAGATAGAAAAAAATCTGGGAGTAGAGATAAATCTCAATATCTTCTTTGAAGAATTCTCCCCACAAAACGTGAATTCTCTGATTAATAAATTTAAGCTAAAAAAATATTATCTCTCTCAATTAAGTGGTTGTTTTAATGTCTTTAGCCAACTTTACAATTCTGTGGCTATTTTTGATAATGATCTAAAACTAGTTTATAAAAAAAAGGTCAATCCCTTAATGCTTTCCCGGATAAAACAAGAAAAAGACAAACTTCATCCCATAACCAAATATGGTCAAATAATAGGATATGTTTATTATGAGGATCCCTGTACAAAAAACTAAAATTAGTTACAAACTAAATCATTCAAGAGTTTCCTTTTGAATATTTTCCTAAAAATGTCTATTCCATAGCTTGTTCTAAGTGGCTCTCCTTGGATTAGCCTGTAAGTACGCTCTCCATTGGGCAACCTTTGTGCACGTAAAAAAAGTGGGTTATAATCTCTTGTCTTATAAAAATAGTGGGCAAGCTCATACATGTGGGTGACGTAAAATACCTTGATTTTCTTTTGTAATAACGCCCTTATTATTTGAATGGAGACCTCTGAGCCTTCACGTTCATTGGTTGAGGCAAAAGATTCATTGAAAAGGATCAAACCATTTTGACTGATCTGATCTACAATTGTGCTCATTCGCTGAAGCTCTTCTTTAAATTTTCCCATCTCCATGTCCCTATCTTCTTGCTGTTTAAAATGGGTAAACACACCAGTAACTAGATTGGAGCAAAAAGAGACAGCAGGCACAAACATACCTGATTGCATCATTAAATGTGCTAGACCAACGCTACGCAAAAACGTGGTCTTTCCACCTTGATTGGGTCCTGTGATTATTATTAACGAGCTGTTATGTGGGGATATGTTGTTACCTATTACTCTTTTATTTTTTATCAATGCCAAGGAGATGTCATATAACCCCTTACAAGAAAATGTAAATTCATCTTTAGGCAAAGGTCTTGGGAAGCTAATACATGCATCTATTTTTTTTAGTTGTTCATAAAGGTTTAAACACCCTATATAAAACCCCAGTTCCCATCTCAGGGTATTGAAAAAATTATCTAAATATTCTGCTGCCTGTGCTACGATATTGGCAGCTCTGGTCAACCCTTGGTTTCTGAGTTCAGATAGTATTCGTGCCCCAGCCTCATCTCTAGGATGGAGTTTGTAAGTATAAGTTGGAGTTTTTGAAAATAATATATGCTTAAACCAACCTCTACTTTCCTCTCTAGGCTTTAAAAGTGTATAATTTATCCCTTCATTACCCTTACCCAATTGGGCGCTAACCAATACTCCCTGGGGAAAAGAGAGCTTTTTTATATGATATTTAAACTCATTTAGATATTCATGGCTCAATTCCCTTAAAATAGTGGAAAAAAATCTTTTAAGACCTTGCGATGTAAAATTATTGATATTTTTTTGGGATATTTCACGAAGCTCCCACAAGAGGGCCAAGGATACATCAAGGAGCCGTCTCCCATCACTTAATATAAAACTAGGACTAGCATGAGTATGAGATATCCATAACCATCCCTTTCTTTTTTGTTCTAAAAATTTCATAGAAATTTGATATAGTTCCTTTATAATACCTGGATTGTTGATACAGTCCTGTAAAACGTCCTGACGAAAGATTATAGTGGAAATATCTGTTTGTAGAGACATAAGGGTGTGTTGTGCCACTTGATACAAAAAATCATCTCCTAGGGCCATGGCTTTAAGTAAGACATCTAGACCTAAATCTTGTGCCAGTATATTGGCATGGGGAGGTAGATGAATTTTTATTGGTTTTGGATCTTTGTCTGGAAATAAAAGGGAGAGTGCTATCATGGGATGCGCTCCATTATTTGTTCATAGGTAAGTCCGTGTTTTCTGGCCAAAGATAATGCATAGGCAAGGCCATTTGGAGCCTGTCTAACAATCTTAAAGGTCCGAGATGTGGGATCTTCAGGATCAATTAGGGCCACCATACTTATGGTTTTATCACTTATAGATGCCAGTTCGTCCAAAAAAGTTACAAAGACTCCTAATGCATCCAAATTTATTATCCGATGTATTATTTCTTTGCTCAAAAATATTGCATCTTGCACTGTTGTGGAGGAAAAGATCTCATTTAGGAGAAAAATACTCTTTGGAGTAGCAGAACTTAGCATATTATATATCCTATATATATCATCTTCCAGCTTTCCCCTTAAGTTTGAAATCTCCTCCCTTTTCTCGAAATGGGTAAAAATATTGTCAAACAAAAAAAGTAATGCCTCACGGCCTGGCACTGGACATCCCAAACTGGCAAGATAATGGAGTTGTCCAAACATCCTAGCAAAGGTAGTCTTGCCTCCTTGGTTTGGACCAGTTACTATAATCATTCGCTCTGGTCCTTTGAGGGAAAAATCATTTAGCACAATAGGTACCTGGTCATTTGAATGGGCATAGGCTAGGGCCAGGTCAAAACCTCCCCTAACAAATATTTCTTTATCTTTTGTGGTTAACCTTGGGTAACAAAAGGATAGCCCCTTGTCCTTGATATTTGATATATAGTCTAGATAGCCAAGATAAAACTGGAGTTCCCTATCAAATCTTTGGATATTTTGATCCATAAAATCTTTGTAGTTAATATAAAATTCATCCAATCTAGCAAAGGTTTGTGGATGGAGTTTTGCTACAAATTCTAATATCTTTCCGCTAATGTGGTTCATACCTATATGTTTTTCAACTAGTTTGTGATAATCCTTTGTCTCTACATGTCTAAACTTTTCAAATATTTTTTTTAGCTCCTCTGTATAATCCTCTTCCCCTTCATATGGTTTTACTTTAAACCTTCCGCCTTCAAATATAATACAATATTTAATCTGTGATAGTTCTTTTTTTAGTATTTCAGCCTCTGTTTTTAAGGAAAGAAACTTTGGCGACTGGGTATAATAAATTAGATATCTCAAGACATTAGATAATCCTCTAGATTTAGGTATTGCAGTAGAAAGATTTTTGGTTAAAGAGAGTATAGAACTAGTATATATGAGTATGGCTTCTAATATCCATCCCTTTTTGTTGTAATCAATATCTAGATGTTTTACCATTTCAAGATAATCACGAATTAATTTCATGTCATGGACAAAATTTTTAATATGTTCCATTATATAAGTATTTTCCAGATCTTTAAATATTTCCTGTCGATAGTATATACAGTTTCTGTCCTGTAGTGTGTTCCAAAAAACAGGCTCTAGGTTATATTCACCCTTATCTTTAAGAATTACATCCATGACCTGGTCTATATTTAGATCCTGTAAAAAATCAGGAGGGGTAATTGATTTTAATTCACCATTATTTGCACAATAAAGAATGCTAATATAATTATATCCTAATGTACTTTTATTTGAGCCTTTATTTTCATTAAATGATTCCATACCTGATAACATATACCCTTCCCTTGACCTGTTTTTATATGTTTAGAATAAGACACTAAAAAATTATTCATGTTCCAACTAGTTAGGACATGATGTTGATCCAGAAGAGGTTCTTTTTTTGGATAGTAAATATATAGGGATAGATAAAAATTAAGGCATGTTAAAAACATTATGGAGTCCCCTTTTAAATCACAATTTCCTGCTGAAAATTAATTATTTTACAATAGGAGTCATCAGCCCATGTACTGCAGGCAGTTTAAGGGGGACTCCGTCCCCATCTTTATTTAAAAGATTCTATATATTAAGGATCAAAATTGTCAAGCGATGCCTAAAAAAGGAGCTATAAAAACTTTGTAATAAGATTATCCCATAAGGAATACATACATATAATTTCCAATATTTTTTAAATTATCACTAATTTCTTTATCAAATTTATCACTTCATCAGGCTCATCTTTAACTGAGAATATTTCAAAATCCTGTTCCTTTATGTATTTTCTTGTAAGTAACTTGTTTTTAAACCAATCAATAAGTGGAGACCAGAAATCTCTGTCAACCAATATTATTGGAAAGGGCTTTATCCTCTTGGTCTGAGTAAGAACAAGGGCTTCACTTAGTTCATCTAAGGTACCAAAACCCCCAGGCATTACTATATATGCAAGGGCGTATTTTATAAACATCACCTTTCTCACAAAAAAATATCTAAAATCGCATTTTACGTCTAAAAAATTATTTGGCTGTTGTTCCAAAGGAAGATGTATATGCAACCCCACAGATGTCCCACCTCCATCAACTGCCCCTTTATTTCCCGCCTCCATAATCCCTGGGCCTCCACCTGTGATTATAGTATAACCAGCCTCAGCCAGCCCCTTTGCTATATCATATGCCAGCCCATATACAGGGTCCTCTTTGGGCACCCTGGCTGAACCAAAAATGGAAACAGCTGGACCAATTTCATTTAGAGAATCAAACCCATCTACAAATTCTGCCATGATCTTAAAAAGTCTCCATGAATCCCTATGGGATAGGTCATCAATCACATATTGTTTATGGTTCATTAATAAACTCCGTTATTGTTTTTTTATTGATATTAAAAAAGCCGCCTTTAATTTTATCTTAAAGGCGGCTTTTTGCCCAGTTCATCTATTTAACTATCTTATCTTCTGGCCCTTGCCTCATTTACTCTAATTCTACGTCCACCAAACTCTGTTCCATCTAAAGATTCCATAGCTTTTTTTGCATCTTCTTCTTTCATTTCCACAAAGCCAAAACCCCTGGGCCTCCCTGTCTGGCGATCTTTGATTAGGTTTACGTCAGTTACTTCGCCAAACTGAGAAAAAAGTTCCCTTACATCTTCCTCTTTTGAAGAAAAAGGAAGATTTCCAACATACATCCTCTTCATAAAAAAAACTCCTACCAAAAAATTTAAAAAGTCAAACAAAAAAACAAAAGCCATTTTTAACTTGCTCTAAAACCTTATAATTGTCAAGTCAAAAAATAAAATCTATGTATTATAATTTCAATTTATAGCCCACTCCCCTGATTGTCTTTATTATATTTGCATATTGTCCAAGCTTCTTTCTAAGTCTCCTTATATGGGTGTCAACTGTCCTTGCATAACCCTCAAAATCATATCCCCAGACTTTGGTTAAGAGGAAATCCCTTGATAATACTTGTCCCTTAGCATCTATTAATTCCATAAGTAGTTTCCATTCTGTAACAGTTAAATCCACTTCCTCTCCATCTATATATATTTCCATCCTCTGCCGATCAATTACTATTCCCTTATATCTCCATTTTGTCTCTTCTAGACTGGATATCTTGGTCCTCTTAAGCAATCCTTTTACCCGTAACTTTAATTCCCTTATACTAAAGGGCTTTATTACATAGTCATCTGCACCAAGCTCAAGCCCTAATATCCTGTCTATTTCTTCCCCTTTAGCACTTAATATAATTACGGCAATGTCCTTTAACCTATTGTCAAGTTTTATGTTCTTTAAAATATCCAATCCATCTATATCTGGCAACATCAAGTCCAATACTACCAAATCAACCACATGTTCTCTGAGAAGTTCAAATGACTCTTGTCCGTTCTTTACAGAAAAAACTGTAAAACCTTCCTTTTCAAGATTAAAATGCAATAGTTCCCTAATATCCTGATCATCTTCTACAATGAGTATCTTTTTACCATTTTCCATAACATGGCCATCTTAATCTAACTTCTATTGTCAAACTGACAGTAGTGTTTTATGTTTATCCCCCTGCTAATAAAAACCGCACTTTCAGCTATATTAGTAGCCAGGTCTGATATGCGCTCAAACCTTCTCGCAATATTAATGCAATAAACTGATCTTTCAATGGCTGGAGTTTCATTGTACATATATTCTATTATCTCCTTAATTATCTTAGAATATAGCTCATTCACGTTACAGTCCATTTTACATACATTTAAAGCCAGGTCTGGGTCAGGGGCAAAAAATGCCTCTATTGCTTTTTCCAGCATTGTCTTAGATCTCTGACCCATTGTCTCCAACCTAGAATAAAAGGGCAAGATTGGTTTTAAACTAAGTACTATAGTTGCTTGTGCCACATTGGCTGTTTCATCACCCATCCTCTCTAAATCAATTGAGGCCCTCATACAGCCTATAATAAATCTCAGGTCTTTTGCCACTGGGGCTTCTAGGGCAAGTAACTTTAAGCATGTTTTATCTATCCTCACCTCTAATTCATTTATCCTATCATCCCCTGCAATAATTTCTTGGGCAAGATTGGCATCCATTTTAGAGAATGCGTCTATTGTCATACCCAATGCATCCTTGACCCTGGTAGCCATTTTTAAGACCAGATCCCTGAGCTCTAATATTTCTTGTTGTAGGTGTGTATACATATATAAAATCCCCTTAACCAAATCTACCTGTTATATAATCCTCTGTTTCTTTTTTCCTTGGACTTGTAAATATATTTTCTGTTTTATCAAACTCTATGAGTTTCCCCATTAAAAAAAATGCTGTATAATCTGCAACCCTTGCTGCTTGTTGCATATTGTGGGTTACGATTACAATGGTAAATTCTTTTTTTAATTCATAGATTAGTTCTTCTATCTTCTTTGTGGCTATGGGATCAAGTGCAGAGGCAGGCTCATCCATTAAGAGTACCTCAGGTTCCACTGCCACTGCCCTGGCTATACAAAGCCTTTGCTGTTGTCCACCAGATAGTCCCAGGGCTGAACTACTTAACCTATCATGGACCTCCTCCCAAAGCCCCGCCATCCTGAGACTGGTTTTAACACGCTCATCTATAAAGTCCTTGTCTTTTATCCCCTTTATCCTAAACCCATATGCTACATTTTCAAAGATAGACTTGGGAAATGGGTTTGGTTTTTGAAACACCATGCCCACTTTGGATCTTAGCTTTACCACATCTACCCCTGTATCATAAATGTCTTGCCCATCTAAGATTATTTTACCCCTTACCTTAATACCTGGTATAAGATCATTCATCCTGTTTAAACATCTAAGAAATGTACTTTTACCACATCCAGAAGGACCAATTAATGCAGTCACCTTTTTTTCAGGTATGTCTAAATTTATATTATATAATACCTGATTTTCTCCATAAAAAAAATCTAAATCCTTCACTTGTATCTTTTTTTTATGTTCCATATCTTTATTCCTCATGAAATTATATCTATGGACGCTCAACCTAGAGGGAGACAAAGCTTCCCTCTACTAAGGAATTTTATAATAATTTTGAATTATGGCTTTTGAATTAAAAATAACATCTTACTGAAAGTGGAACAAAATTCCACTTTATCTTGGCCTTTCAGGCCATTTTTAACAAGGAATAAATTCCTTATAATAAGCGTAAACCCTTAAAGTGAAGCTCTGCTTCACTTTATAATCCAACATCCAAAATTTAAAATCCAAAATTTTTCCTTATAATAGGCGTAAGCCCTTAAAGTGGAACTCTATTCTGCTTAGGTATTGAAAACCAGATAATGGTGCCTGAAATATCTCCTTTAACTGGGCTTTCCACCCAGATCTCTCCACCAAAATACGTTACTATATGTTTACAAATGGACAGTCCAAGACCAGTTCCCCTCCTATTTGTCCTATCCTTATATCCTGATTGATAAAACCTCTCAAAAATCCTAGATTGTTCTTGCTCTGAAATGCCTGGGCCATTGTCCTTTACACCAATAAGATAAAATTCATCGTCTTGCTTTATTAAAATCTCTATACACCCCCTATAGGGACTAAACTTTAAACTATTGTGGATTAAATTTTTTAGTACCGTATATAGCTTTTCTCTATCATAATATAAGCTAAAGGGAAGATCCAACTTTTTTATAGTTATTTCCTTCTCTTCAATAATTGAGCTCATATCTTCTATTATCTCATCAATAATCTCATTTACCTCAATCTGCTCAATTTTTACTTCAATTTTCTTGGATTCAATCCTAGATAAATTTAATATATCCTGAATAAGTATAATCATCTCTTTACTATTTTTATATATTTTTTCTAAAAAATTTTTCTTTTGTTCCTCTGATAGATCTAAATTATCTAGTAAGGTTTCAGTATATCCCACAATAGAAGTTATAGGAGTCTTTAATTCGTGTGAAATATTTGCTACAAAATCCCTTCTCATAATTTCTAGTTTTTTTTGTTCTGTTATGTCATGGATAATAATAATTGCTTCAATCTCATATATATTTTTTAATGGGATAATATTTATATTATAAAATCTACCTCTTAGACTAATAATAAGACCCATTGTCTCTTTATTCTTATCTAATGCATTTTTTAATCTTTTTATAAATTCCATATTTATTATAATTGTTGTAATATCTCTATTCAATAACTTCCCATGAGATCTGAAATTCAGATAAAAAGATTTATTATGTCTAATAATTTTCCTCTCTTTATTTATAGCTATTACCATGGAATCAATGCCGTCGAGTATGGCCTTTAATTCGTCTTTTTGTTGTGAAATGAGCCTCATGTTCTCCCTAATATTTATTGACATCTTATTTATTGCATGTATTAAAGGTTCAAATTCTTTCCCAGGAGAATCCTGAATTAATTGAACATCCTCTCCCCTACCTATATCAACTGCCATGTCTACTATGGGAGATATCTTTTTTGTGATACTATATACAAAAAATATTATTATTATACCTGAACCTATAAAGGAAAATAGTAATATTATAAATACCTGCCTTGACATATTGTTCAACGTAGCATCAATTGCTGAATATGGCCTCGCTATCCTTAAAAATCCCTTTAAGTTAGAATTTATATTTAATTTTTCTGCATAATATATTAATTTTTTCTGCAGGGTCCTACTATATCTTATTCTACTTCCATATCCATTATGTCTTGCAGATATAATCTCTGGCCTAGTTGCATGGTTATCCATATACTTTATCTTGTTATGTGGTACCTTTGAATCTGCGATTACTATACCATCTTCTCTTATAAATGTTATTCTATCATTTATTCTTTTTCCTATATCTTTTATAACATAATCCAAATTATCCTTTGAAATATTATCCTTAGATAGGAGCATTTTAACTAATGTGAGTTCTTTCTTTACATTAAATATAACATCTGTTCGTATTTCTTGTTTTAATAGATTTATAAAATATATACCAGGCAAAAGGAGGGCACAAAAAATAACACCCCATACTATTAAAATAATTTTTGTCTTTAAGGAAAATTTATGCTTGACCATACTTAATTCTTTGCCTGTTTTTTGGACCTAATCATAATTGCTATAAAATTCATCAAAAATATAAGTCCCACTAGGACAAGGGCTGTGCCATATTGCAATGGCCTTGTCTTGTCAATATTAGTACCAGCAGTTGCAAGGACATATATATGATAAGGCAGGGCCATAACAGGTTGAAATATAGAGGTTGGCAGGTGAGGAGAATAAAACACAGCAGCTGTATACATAATGGCCGCAGTTTCTCCAGCTACCCTGCTTATACTCAGGATAACCCCAGTCATAATCCCTGGAATTGCTGAAGGCAATATTATTTTGTAGATAGTCTGCCATTTTGTTGCTCCAAGGGCAATAGATGCCTCTTTATACGTATCTGGCACAGACCTTATTGCCTCCTCTGAAGTCCCAATTATTACAGGGAGGCTCAAAAGTCCAAGAGTAAGGATCCCAGTAAGTATACTTACCTTAAAATGTAAATAAGTTGCAAAAAATGCCAACCCAAACAGACCAAATACAATAGATGGTACTCCAGCTAAATTGTTTATACCAAGCCTTATTATCCTGAGCATCTTCCCCTGTTTTGCATACTCACATAAATATATAGCTGCACCCACTCCTAAAGGAAGAGAGACAATTATCGAACCTAAGCTCAAAACAAGTGTGCCCACAATACAGGGCATGATCCCACCCTTTGTCATCATATCCCTTGGGGGCAGGACTAGAAATTTCCAGGAAATTGCAGAAATTCCATTTTTTACTAAAAAAAACAAAAAAATAGTAAGTGCCAACAGATTTAAAAATGCAGCAGATTTTATGACCCAAAACACAATATTTTCTTTGATCTTTTTTATATCCATTGTTTTATGCTCTTTTTACATCTTACTACCAATATATATATCTGTTTAAAATTATCAATATATGCAGTATGGTTGAATTCTCAATTCTCTATTTAGTTAAAGGGTAGAGGCGCCTACTTGTTTATATTTATGCGAGATATGATCAGCTATTAGGTTGAATATTAAGGTCAAGAAAAAAAGTACTATACCAATTGCAAATAGGGCAAAATAATGCTCACTGTGATAGGGGGCCTCTCCCATCTCTGCTGCTATACTTGCAGGCATTGGCCTCACAGGATCAAATATAGATTCAGGTATCATTGCTGCGCCCCCTGCCACCATCAAGACTACCATGGTTTCTCCTATTGCCCTTGACATCCCCAATATAACACCTGTAGATATGCCAGATATAGATGCAGGTAGTATTACCCTAATTATTGTCTGCAAATGGGTTGCTCCAAGGGCTAGAGAACCTTCCTTTAATTCCCTTGGCACACTATAGATAGCGTCTTCAGATATAGAACAAATAGTGGGAATAGACATAAATGCAAGCATTAGTGCTGCATTAAACATATTTAGACCTGTGTCTAGGTCTAAATATTTCTGTAAAAAGGGTGCTACCACTACCATCCCAAAAAAACCAATAACTACAGAAGGAAGGGCGGCTAGAAGTTCAATTATTGGCTTTATAATACTCCTTGTCTTAGGGTTGGCGATTTCTGCTAGATAAATTGCTGTTAGCACCCCAAGGGGAATTGAAAACACCGATGATAGCCCTGTTACATAAATGGATCCTAAAAATAATGGAAGTATCCCAAATGAAGGGGGATCAGATGTAGGATACCAGTATTTTCCAAACAAGAAATCTTTAAAAGACACCACCTTAAATATAGGAACCCCTTCAATAAACAAAAAATAAACTATAAGTCCAAGCACCAACACAGACACCAAGGCACACAGGAAAAATAGATATTTTATAATATTGTCTTTTGTCTTATAAGATAACAAACTCCCTTCTCCTTGTATTTGGGTATTTGGGGACCGTCCTTTATTTAATAATAAACTAAAGTCCCGAAGATTGCATATTGGTATAAAAGGCCACAAGGGACTAAAGGCTAAAGGCATTGGTATAATTTTGGATATTGAATTTTGTATTGATCTCTTTTTCATTCAAAATCCAAAATTTATAATTCAGAATTAAAATTCAAAAATAGCCCTTAGCCTTTTTCATACTAATACAAGGGAATATAGCCTGCTTTTTTTACTAACTTTTGGCCTTTATATGGATTTAATACATAATTTATAAATTTTGCCACATCCCCTTTGGGCCATCCACTTGTAAACATATATAA